>DAHUXX010000288.1 GCA_027306955.1 Acetobacteraceae bacterium
CCCGCCGTCACGGTGCTGTTGTTGCCGACGTGGACCCTGTCCGTGCCGTTGCCCAGCATGACACTGGCGTAGTTGCCGCCCGTGACGGTGTCGTTGCCGTTGCCGGCCTGGACCGTCGCGTTGTTGCCGGTACTGATCTTATCGTCGCCATTGCCGGCCTTGATCGAGTCGCCCGACCCCATGGCGGTGATGTTGTTCCCGCCGTTGCCGACGGTGATGCTCGAGCCGTTGCCATTCGCCCGGACGATGTTGATGCCGTTGCCAAGCGTGATGTTGCCGACGCCGTTGTTGAGGTTGACGAGGACCGGGTTGGTCGCGGCCGCGGCCTGAGTCACCGTCGTCGTGCCCGTACCCGTGCCGATCACCGAGCCGGCGGCGTGATCGAGGCTGATGGTGTCGCCGGAACCACCGCCGAGATTGATGGTCTCGATGCCCGAGCCGGTGGGATCGGTCACCGTGACGCCGTTTCCGTTGCCATTCAGCAGGACGACGTTGATCCCGTTGCCGACGTTCACGACGTTGCCATTGCCGCCGGCGGTGACGTTGGTGTTGCCGTTGCCGAGATCGAACTCGGACAGGCCCGTCGAACCCGATACGCTCACGTTCTCGTAGGTCGCAGACACCACGTTCTGCATGCCCGCGAGGACGACGAGGTCGGTCGGAGACGCCGGCACGCCCGGGTCGTCAGACACGGACGGGAAGGCGGTCGAGGCCAGCGCGTCCACGCCGAGGATCGAGACGTTCGCGTGGCCCCCGCCGATGTTGACGGTGGTGTTGCCGCCGCCAACGGTGACATCGTTGTATTGGCCCGACAGGCTCACGGAATCCGTGCCGTCCCCGAGGTTCACGTTGTTAAACGACGCGCCGCCGCTGACCGTCGCGTTGGCATCGCCGACGCTGACGTTGTTGGCGGAGCCGGCGATGGTGATGGAGCTGGTGTTGCCGAACGCGTCGTCGTTACTGGCGCCGACGCTGATCTGCGCGAAACCGCCGCTGCCGCCGCTGTTGGCGCCGGTCACGACCGTGTCTTGGACATCCCCGGTCAGGGTCACCGTGTCGAGGGCGCCGGTCAGCTCGACGCTCGTCGTTCCGCCCGCGTTGGAGATCGTCGCCGCGTTGTGGCCCATGGGAGAAACGGCGCCGTCACCGACATCGATGGTCGACATCGACGCCGACAGATGGACGGTGTTATGACCCTGGAAAACGTTCGGGTTCACAAAACCGTAGTTCGGGTCGAGCATCACGCTGACCGTCGAGCTGGCGAAGGAAGCGCCTGCCGACGACTGGATGACGTTCGTGGAGAGGTCCAGCGTGATCTGGTCGACGACCTGGTTGCTGTTGCCGATGTTGATGGTGGTGGACCCGTCCTCACCCAACGGCGGGCTCATCCCAAGGTTGCCGAACGGGTTGCCGAACACGTCGAGATTGCCGGCGGAGTTGGAGCTGTTGTTGCCGGTCGTGATCGTGTTGTTCTTGTTGTAGATGGAGAACACGTCGGTCCCGGTGTTATCGACCGCCGTGCCCATGGCGTACTGACCGCCTATGAGCGTGAAGGGGTTGGTCATGGAACTTTCCTTTTCTGGTGTGCCAAACTGGTACGGCGGCGTGGCCGTGAACGACCCGTCCGGAAGCAGTGAAGCCGTGGACTCCTCCCGATTTCCACCGGGCGGGGCAGGATGATGGCCTGCGGGCTTTTCATCGACGTCACCGCGAGCTTTCCCGGCGGCGTGACGCGGCACTTCGGACGATGACGATTGCGAATCGTTTCGCAACAGTCACGAGGTCATCCGCAGCCGCCGTCCCAGAATTCATCATCCTTCAACTTTTGTAGTCCCGATCGCTGACCCGAACCTGACACGGAATTTACTTTTGCGTGACAGGCGGAAGGATCTCACGCCGGGCGATCGCCCCTTCGGTCAGGCGAGCCCGCTGGAAACTTTCACGATCGGGCGCTGCATGAGTGCTTCCATCGTGATGCGGTACGCATCGAGTGTGCGCGAGAGCGGCAGTGAAACCTGCGCGAAGTTCCGTGCCGCGCTCTGCAACCCAGACGCGAAATCACGGTCCTCAAGGACGCGCAGCACTGAATCGGCGAGCTGCGGCGCATCGAAAAAGGGCACCAACATTCCGTTGTACCCGTCGGTGACGAACTCGCGCACCGGCTCGGTGTCGCTCGCCACCACGGCGCAGCCCGTCGCCAGGGCTTCGCGCAGCGACCAGGAAGCGACGAAGGGATAGGTCAGATAGACGTGCGCGTCCGACCGGCGCAGCAGCACCTGGTAGGATTGGGTGTCGACGAGATCGAGGAAATGGACGCGGGCGGTGTCGAGCTGATCACCCACCTCCGCCAGGAAGTGCTGCTTCCACGACCTGCCGTTGAGCTGCGGACCATAGCCGCTGCCCTCGCGGCCGACAATGGCGACGTGCACGTCCCGCCGCCGCAGCAGCCGCGGCAGTGCCCGCATCATGATGTGGAAACCGCGCGTGGGTTCGAGCGCGCGGCTGACGAAGGTGACGAGCTTGTCCTCGGGCGCGATCACCGTGCCGGCGAGGCGCGCGCGGAACGCCTCGGTCGTGCTCATGGTGCCGAGCGGCAGCGGCAGCGCGTGTGCTTCCGGGGAAGGGGCGAAGGCGGCGAGGTCGACGCCCTCCTCGATCAGCCGTATGCGGTGGCGCAGCGGCGCGGGATAGGTGCTGAGCTGGAAACGGGTCGGCGTTTGGCCGAGGCCGGGGTTGGTCAGCGCCAGCAGGTTGACGGCGTTGCGTGCCCGCACCCACGTGTTGCTGCCCGGCGGCGAGATGAACTCCGGGTCGAACCCCGTCTCGTAGCCGGTGGAGTGGTAGTAGAATTCAAGATAGCCGAGCAGCGGGACATCCGGCCACACGTCTTGCAGGTTGAGCAGTTCACCCCAGCCGTGATGGCCCAGGATCATGTCGGGCCGATAGCCGGACGCCGCGAGCTCGCGCGCGACGTTCGCCACGACGTCCGCCCGCCGCAAGGCCAGGTCGAGATTGCTTGCCCCCTCGTGCACGCCAGGCGCGCCCTCGGCCGTGAACGGATATTCGACCTTGCGCACCGCGCGCATCACGTTCTCCGTGCGCGTGGTGATGTAGGTGATGTCGTGGCCCAGGTCGCGCAGCCATTCGATTACCCGCCAGTACTGCGCGGGAAAGCTCTGATGCACGAACAGGAAGCGCATGTGCGGCACGGAACGAAAAGGATGCGTCGTCAGGCGGCCCGCACCGCCGGCCAGGACGAGCCGGGAACCGGGGCCCGGTCGCCGGCGCGGCAGACCGTGATGTTGCGGGTTGCTGGCGGCAGCGGCGGATCGAAGTCGAGGATGAACGCGCACGCCCCGTCGCGCAGCCCCGCACGGTCGAGGTCGGTGCGGTAGCTGGTGGCCTGCGCGGCCGCCACCCGTGCGCCGTCCGCCCAGATCTCGACCGCCACCGCGGCGGCGCCGGCATCCACGCACCAGCCCTCGACGCGGAACCGGTCGGCCTGCTCCACGTGGCCGCGCAGCAGGCCGGCGGCGCGCGTCGGCAGCCTGCAGCCCAGGCGCGCGCGGATCTGGTCGAGCCGCGGGCCGAAGATCGCGCGCGGGCGGCATGGCACCGGCGGCGCCGGACCGCGAGCGGGAGGAACATATTTGTGGGCGTTCTGGAACATTCCGCGGCTGCCCTCGTCGATGAAGGTCTCGCTGGGCAGGCCCTCTGCCAGGATGATGTCGTGCGACGCCAGCTCGATGTGCAGGTAGGTGACCTCGCTCGGCGTACGCTCGCGCACGATCGTGAGATCGTTGACCAGCGCACCCACGGGTACGAGCACCCCATCGACCAGGATCGCGTGTAGCGGCGACAGCAACAGGTCGCGTTGCGGGATCTCCTCGCCCAGCGCGCCGCGACGCACCCGGACCGGATGCAGGTGGGGGTTCTCCTCGACGAAGCGAGCGCCGTAGCTGCGTCGTCCGATCCAGACCACCGGGCGCAGCGCGCCCGACATCGTCACCAGGAGGTCGCCGGGCTCAAGGTGCTCGACCGCGACCTCGCCGCGCGATGTCGCGATCCGCGTCCCCAGGGCGTAGCAGGCCACGACATCGGTGCCGGTACCGGCGGCATCGGTCTGAAGCTTGAACGTGGTGAAGGCGTTGGAGGTGTCGAAGGTCAGCGTCGTCTCGACCGAGAGGCCGTCGCTGACCGTCAGGACGTGCGTCGCGTTGTCGTAGGTCTCGGTCTGCGTCTGGGTGTGCTTGACGCCGAGCAGATCGATCGTCGTCGTGGTGTTGAAGCCCTGGATGGTTCCAGCCATTTCGCTTGGCGCCGCCAGCGCCAACACCTCCGGGCTGGCGCCGGGTTCGAACTGCACGATCTGCGGTGCCGTGACGCCGGCAACGTCGAGCTGTGCCGCGGGCGCCACCGCGAGCGTGCCGGCGCCGCCGACGATCCCGTTGACCGTGAGCGTGCCGCCGCTGGCCTCGATCGTGCCCGCGTTGTCGCTGGAGAACGCAAAGGTGATCCCGCCCCGCCCCAGGACCATGCCAGCGGCGCCGAGCGCGATGGTTGCCGCGGACAGCGTGCCGCCGAGGAGGCTGACGGTGCCGCTGCCGGTGCCGGCGGCGCCGACCTCCACAAGCCCCGCGTCGTTGAGCGAACCGGCGCTGGCGATGGTGACGCCGCCGGCGCCGGCCATGCCGACGAGCAGCGTGCCGGACTGGGTCGCGGTGCCGCTTACCGACAGCACACCGGCGCCGGTGCCGAGAACGCCGAGTTCGACCAGGCTGGGCAAAGCCAGGCTGCTCTGGGCGCCGACCAGCAGCGAGCCGGTGCCGGCGTTCCCGAGTTCGACCGAGCCCGTGATCGCCAATGCCGCAGAGGCGTTCGCGAGGTTGACCGTCCCGTGGCTGCCGGGCGCGTCGCCGGCGATCAGGCTGCCCCCGACGCCGAGCATGCCGAGGTCGATCTCGAGCGAGCCGCTGCCGGCCTCGCCGACGACCAGGGAACCGGCATCCGAGATGCTGCCGAAGTCCTGCACCCTGACGGCGCCCGTGCCAGCTGCCGAGAGGCCCAGCAGCATGGCGGCGACGTCCACCGTGCCGCCCAGCGCGCTGGAGTTGCCCGCCACCAGCGTGCCGCTGCCGGCGACGCCGACGTCCAGTGTGCCGGTGAGCCAGTACCCGGCCGCGCCGGTGGGGAGAGTCCCTTCGACGGTGACCAGGCCGACGCCCCCGGTGCTGACGCCGATCGCGGAGTTCAGCGCGTCCGACACCTCGCCGAGGTTGATCGTGGCCGTGCCGGTGCCCGCGACACCCACAAACAGGCCGCCCGCGACGGTGGTTCCCGTGTCGGCGAGATTGGCGCTGGTGTTGACCATCAGCGTGCCATGGTCTCCCGCGCTCACGCCGATCTCGGTGTAGGCGCCCTTGAGGGAGGCGGTGTCGCTGACGCTCAGCGTGCCGGCCGCGCCGTCGCCCACCGCGATCAAGCCGCCCGAGGCATGAGCGCCAGGGGCGACGTTGACGCCGTCAAGGGTCGCGAAACCGTCGGCGACCAGCTCCACGAGCGACGTCGCGACCGCAGGGTCCGATGCGCCTTGGAGATAGAAGCCATTGGCGCTGGAGAGCAGGCCCACATACGCACCCGCGGCCATGACCACGGCGTTGGCGGTCATGCCTTGGGCGCCTTGGTCCAGAACCCTGCCGTGGCTGCCGACGAACAGGATCCCCGTGGTGGTGGCGCCGTTCAGCACCAGATCGCTGTTCGCGCCCGCGGTCAGGGCGGCGGTGCCTGCCTGGCCGATATAGGCGTTTCCGCCCACCGTCAGGCCAGAGCCCACCGTCAGGCTAGAATAGATGGCAAGGTCGAGCGAGGCGGTCGCTCCCTGCGAGACACCCGCGCGCAGGTTGCCGGTCACGATCAGGTTGGACGAGGCGAGGTGAACCGAGGCGGCCGCGCCCGTCGCGACGCCGG
>DAHUXX010000290.1 GCA_027306955.1 Acetobacteraceae bacterium
TTGAGCGTGACCTGGCTCTTCACCGCGGCGCGCTCGTAGCGGGCGAGCGAGGCGTCGAAGCGCGCCGCCTCGTGGGCCTCGTTGCCGAAATACTTGACCGTCTCGTAGTTCAGCAGCGAGTCGATGGCGCGGGTCTGCGCCTCCGAGTCGGACTCGTTCATGCGCCGGCGCACCCGCACCCGCACTTCCGAGAAACCGATGGTGAAGCCGAGATAGATCGCGACGACGGAGAACGTGGTCAGCGCGATCTGCCAGTCAAACATGCGCCAGAGGATGGCGGTCACCATCGCGACCTCGAGCAGGGTCGGGATGATGTTGAAGACCGCGAGGCGCAGCACCAGCGTGATGCCCTGCGTTCCGCGCTCGATGGCGCGCGCCAGGCCGCCGGTCTGTCGGTCGAGATGGAAGCGCAGCGACAGCCCGTGCAGGTGGCGGAAGGTGCGCAGCGCCACGCGGCGGACGGCGCGCTGCTGCACGGCGGCGAACACCGCGTCGCGCATCTCCCCGAAGCCGGTGGCGGCGACGCGCAGCAGGCCGTATGCGACGATGACGGCGATGGGCAGGATGGCCGGGCCGGCCTTCGGCGCCAGCGCATCGACGGCGCGCGCGTACATGATGGGCACATAGACCGAGGCGACCTTGCCCGCGGCGAGGAAGGCGAAGGCCAGCAGCACCCGTGCCTTGGCGGCGGGCTCGCCCTTCGGCCAGAGATAGGGCAGCAGCGAGCGCAGCGTCGCGAGGCCGGAGCGGCCGGGGACGACGGGCGGCTGGGCCGTGGCGGCGAGGCTGCGCATCATCACCCTCACATGGCATCCGCGCGGGCGGTTGGGTAGGTTCGGCGCATGGAAGAGGGTTTCGCGCGGCACATACGGGCCTGCAACAATGTCGCCCTGCCGGGGGACTGGCACGAGCTGTGGACGCGGGGGCAGCGCGTGGGCTGGACCCGGCCGCGGATCGCGCAGGTGCTGGCCGAGGGATTGCCGGGGGCGGTGGCGGCGCCGTACCGCGTCAGCGTCGAGGATATCGACGCCGCGGGGCGGGTGCTGGTCGAGGCCAGGCTCGCGCGCTGGCGCGGCGAGGCGTTCGACGTGCGGGCGGAGATCGGCGGGCCCGTGCTGGGGCAGGTGGATCGCGGGGCGCTGCCGGCGCTCGGCCTGCTCGCGGAGGGGGTGCACCTCAACGCGCTGGTGCGGCGGGCGGACGGGCTGCACCTGTGGGTGGCGCGGCGGGCGGCGGACAAGGCGCTCGACCCCGGTAAGCTCGACCATCTCGTGGCCGGCGGCGTGCCCTCCGGCATCACGCCCTGGGCATGCCTGGTGAAGGAGGCGGCGGAGGAGGCGGGGCTGGCGGAGCCGCTGGTGCGCCAGGCCGTCGCCGTGGAGCCGGTGAGCTACACGATGGAGCGGCCGGAGGGGATGCGCCGCGACCACCTGCATTGCTTCGACCTCGAGTTGGCCGAGGATTTCGCGCCGCGCGCGGTCGATGGCGAAGTGGCGGGCTTCGAGCTGTGGCCGATCGCGCGGGTGGTCAACACGGTGCGCGCCACCGACGCGTTCAAGTTCAACGTCAACCTGGTGCTGATCGGGCTGTTCCGCCGGCTCGGCATCATCGCGACATAGGCGCCTTCAAGGAGAGCGAGGATCATGACCACGGCTTCCAGCCTGCTGGCGCGGATGCGCGCGCAATCGCCCCTGGTGCAGGTGATCACCAACTACGTCGCGATGAACGTCACGGCGAACGTGCTGCTCGCGGCCGGCGCGTCGCCCGCGATGGTCCATGCCGAGGAGGAGGCCGGCGAGTTCGCCGGGATCGCGCGCGCCGTGGTGGTGAACATGGGCACGCCCTCCGCACCCTGGATCGTCGGGATGAAGCGCGCGGCCGGGGCGGCGGCGGCTGGCGGCAAGCCCTGGGTGCTCGACCCCGTCGCGCATTTCGCGACCGCGTTCCGCCGGCGCATCGTGGCCGACCTGCTGGCGCTGCGTCCCGCCATCGTGCGCGCCAACGCCTCGGAGATCCTGGCGCTGGCCGGGGCGGCGAGCGCCGGGCAGGGGGTGGACAGCGGCGACCCGGTGGAGCGCGCGGAGGCGGCGGCGCGCCAGCTCGCGGTGGCGCACCGGGCAGTGATCGCGGTCACGGGCGAGGTGGATTTCGTAACGGATGGGCAACGCTCCGCGCGCATCGCGGGAGGCTCGCCCCTGATGCCGAGGTTGACGGCGCTGGGCTGCGCGCTCTCCGCCTTGTGCGGCGCCTTCGCCGCCGTGGCGCCAGGCGAGGCATTCGAGGCGACGGTGGCGGCGCTGGCGATGTTCGCGGCGGCGGGCAGCGAGGCGGGGCGCGGTGCGGCCGGGCCTGGCTCGTTCGCCGTGCGCTTCCTCGACGCGCTGGCGGCGGTGGAGGGGCCGGCGCTCGACGGCAGGATCGCCGCGGCGTGAAGCGCTTCGACCTCTCGGTCTACCTGGTGCTGGACGAGGAACTGTGCCGGCCGCGCACCATGGTGGAGACGGCGCGCGCGGCGGTCGCGGGCGGGGCGAGCATGGTGCAGCTGCGCGACAAGCGGGCGGGGACGGCGGGGCTGGTCGAGACCGGGCGGGCGCTGCAGGCGGCGCTCGCGGGCAGCGAGGCGGTGCTGATCGTCAACGACGACGTGGAGGCGGCGCTGGCGCTCGGCGTGGGGCTGCATGTCGGGCAGGAGGACATGAAGGCGGCCGAGGCGCGGGCGCGGATCGGGCCCGGCGCGATCCTCGGGCTTTCCGTGGAGGACGAGGCGGCGACGCGCGCGATCGATCCCGCCGTGGTGGACTATGCCGGCATCGGACCGGTCTTCGCGACCGCGACCAAGCCCGGCCACAAGCCGCCGATCGGCGTCGAGGGGCTGGCGCGGCTGGTGGCGCCGTGCCCGGTGCCGGCCGTCGCGATCGGGGGGCTCAAGGTGGGGCATGTGGGCGCGGTGCTGGGCAGCGGGGCGCTGGGGCTGGCCGTCGTCTCGGCGATCTGCGGGCAGGCATCGCCCGAGGCCGCCGCGCGGGAGATCGCAGAGGCGATCGCGGTCTGGCGCGCCGGCCACGCGCCTCCTGGCGTCACGCGGCCGTGAGCACGGCGCGCCCCCCTGAGTCAGGCGGCGCGGGGCAACATGTGCTTGCCGCGGACCTCCGCCTCCTCGAACTCGGCGGCCGCGATCGCGCGGTCGAGTGCCGCGCGGAGTTCCCTCGCACTCGCGAGCGTCAGCTCGACGCCGGCCCGCGCCCCGGGATCGAGTGCCGCGTTGACGAAGTCGAGCGTGATCACGTCGGCGAGCGGCGCGTGGCGCGCGTGGTCGTAGGCGACGACCGCGGTGGTCAGCTCGAACCAGGCATCGCCGCGCTTGGCCATGCCCTCGGCGCCGACGATCTCGATGATCGAGGTGCACATCGCCCGCCTCCTATGCCAGGTGCTTGTGGAAAAAGGCGAAGACCTTGCCCCACGCATCCATCGCCTGCTCCGGGCGGTACATCGGCCGGTGCCAGTAGAAGAAGCCGTGGCCGGCGCCGTCGTAGCGGTGGAACTCGTGGGCCTTACCGTGCCGCTTCAGCTCCGCCTCGTGCCGGTTGACCTGCTCGGGGCTCGGCGCGCGGTCCTCGTTGCCGAAAATGCCGATCAGCGGGCAGCAGAGATCCTTGGTCATGTCGATCGGCGCCGTCGGCGTCTTGGCGTTGAGCTCCTCCTTCGCCATCACGACACGCCCGCCCCACAGTTCCGCGCAGGCGTCCACGTCCTTGCGCGAGCAGGCATAGATGAAAGCGTGGCGCCCGCCGGAGCAGGAGCCGAAAACGCCAACCTTGCCATTGTGCTGCTTCTGCGCGCGCATCCAGGCGACCGCCGCGGCGGTGTCGCCCACCATCTGGGAATCCGCGATGCCGCCATTGGCGCGCACCTTGGCGGCGACGTCGTCGGGGTTGGCGTCGGACCCGCCCTCGCGCTCGTAGAGGTTGGCGCAGATCGCCATGTAGCCGTGATGGGCGAAGCGGCGCGTGGTCTCGATGTAGAGCTCGCTCCAGCCGGGGAGGTGGTGGATCAGCACCACGCCGGGGAACGGTCCCGCACCCTCCGGCCGCGCGACATAGGCGGTGATGGGCGTGCCGCCGTCACCCTTGATGGTGACGTTCTCGCAGGTCATGCCGCGGTAAAAGGACATCGTGAGCCTCCCCTGATGCGTGCGGGGAGTATCCGGCGATGGCGGCGACGGCGCAACGGCGGGACGATGATGCCCCGCCGGCCGGCCGGGCTCGGGGAGCGTGAGTCCTCAGGCAGGGGTCAGTCCTCTGGCGGGGCGGCGGCGATGGGGATCTCGCGCGCCTCGGCCGGCTGCTCGCCGATGCCCGGGGTATCGCCGTCATCGCCGCCTTCCGCTTCGCCGCCGGCCTCGCCACCCATCTCTCCGGGGGCGTACTGGCGGCGCGGCTGCACCACACCCTGCTGCTGTTGCTGCTGCTGGGCGTTGATGGCGTTGAGGATGCGGAAATAGTGCTCGGCGTGCTGGAAGTAGCTTTCCGCCATCACGCGGTCGCCGGAGCCGGTCGCGTCGCGGCCGAGCTGCAGATATTTCTCGAACAACTGCTGCGCGGTGCCGCGGATGCGCAGGTCCGGGCCCGAGGAATCGAAGACGTGGTTGCGGTTGAGCGGGATGTTGCCCGTGGCGTGATGGCGAATGCCGCCCCCGCCTTGGCGGTGGTTGCGCCCGCGCATGCGTTTCATGTTCATGGCTTTCCTAGCTGGCCTTTCGTCCGCTCGCAGCGATTTCCGGTGCCGCCCTGCTCGTCTTTGGGGTGCGGCTTCCCCTGGACGCGGCGCCGAAGCGGCCGGGTCCGGCGCCGTCCAATCGGCGCAGCGACGTTCCTAGCCGGTGGCGGCGCGTCTGGCAAACAGGATTTTTGGCCGCCTGGCAGGCCAATGGCCGAGGCCGGCTATGCGCGCGGGCAGGGTCATGACCCGGCCTCAGGAGCCTGAGCCTCCGTCCTTCGCGACGCTGCTGGCGGCGGGGATGCCGGGGCCGATGGGGGTGGCGCGGACGCGCCGCAGCCGGGGCTGCGGCGTCTCAGGCGGGCGCCAGCACCACGGCGCGGGGAATGCCCCCGAGGTCCCTGTGGATCTCGACCAGGCTGAGTTCGAGCGGGGCCAGGGTGGCGATGTCGGCACCCTGGTTCTGGCCGATTTCCAGCACCGCGATGCCGTGGCGGGCCAGCAGCGCGGGCAGGCGAGGGAGCAGCAAGCGGTACGCGTCGAGCCCGTCGGCGCCGGCGGCAAGCGCCGTGAGCGGCTCGTGGTTGCGCACCTCGGGCATCAGCGCGGGGATGTCCGCCTGTGCGATATAGGGCGGGTTGATCAGCACGAGATCGAAACGCCCGGCAAGCGCCGTGTCCCAGTCGCCGGCGAGGAAGGCGCTGCGGTCGGCGAGGCGGTTGCGGCGCGCGTTGCGGGCGGCGAGCGCTGCTGCCTCCGGCACCAGATCGATGCCGATGCCGAACGCGTCCGGAAACTCCGCAAGTGCCGCCAGCAGCAGTGCGCCGGTCCCGGTGCCGAGGTCGAGGATGCGGCGGACGTCGCGGGCGTGTGCCCGGGCCGCCTCGATCAAGGTCTCGCTGTCGGCGCGCGGGATCAGGGTCGCGGGCGAGACTTCCAGGTCGAGTGTCCAGAAGCCGGTGTGGCCGGCGATGTAGGCCATCGGCTCGCGCGCGGCGCGGCGCGTGACGAGGCCGGCAAAGCGCCCGGCAGCGTCCGGCGGCACATCCGTTGCCGTCAGCGAACGAAGCGGAATGCCGAGCGCAAGTGCCAGCAGATGCCGGGCCTCGCGCGCCGCGTCCTCGATGCCGGCATCGGCGAGATGCCTGGCGGCCTCGGCGAAGGTCACGCTTCGGCCGCGAGCCTCGTCGCCTCGTCCTCGGCGATCAGCGCGTCGATGACCGGGTCCAACTCGCCGGCCATGACACGCTCGATCTGGTGCAGCGTGAGGCCGATGCGGTGGTCGGTGACGCGGCCCTGCGGAAAGTTGTAGGTGCGGATGCGCTCGCTGCGGTCACCGGTGCCGACCTGCGAGCGGCGGTCCGCGGCGCGGGCGGCCTGGCTTGACGCCCGCTGCGCCTCGTAGAGGCGCGCGCGCAGGATCTTCATCGCCTTGGCGCGGTTCTTGTGCTGGCTCTTCTCCTCCTGCATCGCGACGACGATGCCGGTGGGAAGATGCGTGATCCGGACCGCGGATTCCGTCTTGTTGACGTGCTGCCCGCCGGCGCCCGAGGCGCGGTAGACGTCGATGCGTAGATCCCCCTCGTTGATGTCCACGTCCACTTCCTCGGCCTCCGGCAGCACCGCGACCGTGACGGTGGAGGTGTGGATGCGGCCCTGGCTCTCGGTCGCCGGCACGCGCTGGACGCGGTGCACGCCGCTTTCGAATTTGAGGCGGGCGAAGACGCCGGCGCCGGTGATCTCGCCGATGGCGCCCTTCACGCCGCCGACCTCGGTCGCATCGTATTCCAGCACCTCGAAGCGCCAGCCGCGCAGCCCCGCGTATTTCTGGTAGGCGCCGAAGAGCTGGGCGGCGAACAGACCGGCCTCGTCGCCTCGTCCTCGGCGATCAGCGCGTCGATGACCGGGTCCAACTCGCCGGCCATGACACGCTCGATCTGGTGCAGCGTGAGG
>DAHUXX010000158.1 GCA_027306955.1 Acetobacteraceae bacterium
CGTCCGTTGCGTCATGGCATCGGTTTCGGCGCACGACGGTGGCAAGGAAAGGAACGGCGGCACCCGCAGGGATGCCGCCGCAGTTGGCGAGGTTCACTCGCGAACGGAGGGGGAGGACCTCTTCCGCGCATCAGAAAAATAGAAGTCTGTCGGCGAAGATGCATTGCTCCAGATCAGAATTACCGGAAAAAGCGGCGGCCAACCTGGTCCGATTACCGACAGTCATCCGGGCAGAGCGCTGGTGGCGCGGACGAGGAACGAACTCGCCCACCCGTCGGCCTCAGGCCTGGCGCGCGCTGCTCAGATCCACTGTCCGACATACCCGCGCGGCGCGTGCCCCGCCGCGCCCCGCGCCGCCATTGACCTCGTGGGGAAGCGCGTTCGCGCGACATAGTGCTCGCCGTTGGCGAGGCTCTCGAGGGCGGCGCGATCGAGCACGCGCACCTCGCTCGCGCTGGGCAAGGCGATGATCTGCTTCTCGCGCAGAGCCCTGAACATCCGGCACACGGTCTCGAGGGTCATGCCGAGGTAATCGGCGATGTCGCCACGCGTCATCGGCACGGTGACCAGGGTCCCGTCGCTCGACCCCGTATGCGCCGCCAACTGCACAATGAAGGTGGCCAGACGCTCCTCGGCGGTCTTGCGCCCAAGGAGCATCATCCTCTCCCGTGCCTCGTTCAGGCGCGCCGAAACGGTGTCGAGGAACGTCCGCGTGACGTCCAGGCTGACGCTGCTCGGCATGCCGCCGCGCGCGTTGAAGGAATAGACGGCGAGCGTAACATTCGTGACGGCCTCTGCGGTCACGCTATAGGACCCCGCCGGTTGCAGTCCGAAGAGATCACCCTCGAAGAGAAAATCCGTCACCTGGCGGCGGCCGTCGGCGAGTTCGGCATAGCCTCGCACAATACCCGAAATCAGGCGGTAGAAACGCGGCGCGGGATCGCCGCATTTAAAAATTGTCGCATCCGCACGTAGGTTACAGTGACTTCCTAACCGATAACGTGAAAGTAGCTCGTCCACGGGCGCGGGCGTCGACGGCGTTCGATCGAAGCCTGACAACATCACGGTCCTCCTCTTGTCGGCGCGACCGCCGCATCCCCCCCGGTGTTGCGCGTGGCCGGTGAATTCTTAAATATACTCAATCGAAATTTACGTCGGATGATAGACTCGGAAAATACGGAGATGCGCCACCCGCTTTTTGACTAAACGAAGGCAAATGGCACCGCCCCTACGAGCGAAGACCCGCACCGGAACCCTGCGCCGCTCGGCCGACGGCCGTCCATCGGCGGCCGCGCCGGCAGAGGGCGATGCTCTCGCCGCGGAGCGGCCGGGCACGGGGCGCCGGCGGGGCACCCGGGAAGGACCACCCCGCGCGGAAAGCGACCCGCCGACGATCCCGAGCGGCGAGGAGATCGCGAGCCTCTCTATCGATCGCAACCTGCGCATCCGCTTCTTCACTCCGGCCGCGGGCACGCTCTTGGGCATCGTCCGCACGGACATCGGACGCCCGCTCGCGGACCTGGCGCTTACCACGATCGATCCCGCGCTGCTCGACGACGCGCGCTCCGTGCTCACGAAGCCCATACCCCTCCATCGCGAACTGAAGGCAGCGGGCGGCCTGTGGTACATGCGCACCATCGTGCCCTACTGCGGCGAGGACGGGCGCGTCCACGGCCTGGTCGCGAATTTCAACGGCATCACCAGGATGAAGGCGGCGGAGGCGGAAACCCTCCAGGCGAAGCTCTATGCCGCGGCCATCATCGACGCGATCCATGAGCCGCTGGTCGTGCTCGACCAGAACATGGACATCGTCTTCGCCAGCCGGTCCTTCTACCACTTCCTCGATACCTCGCCCGGGGAAACGCTGGGCCGTCGGCTCGAGGATTCCGACGAACATCATTTCAACCTGCCAGCGCTCGTCCCCTTCATCGAAGCGATCCGGTCGGGGTCAGGCGATGTCGACGCCTATCGGATGGAGATCGAACTCGGGCCTCGCGGGCGCCGACATCTCGTGCTGACCGCGCGCGAACTTCGCGGGCTGGCGGAGGGAGAGCGGAAGATCCTCGTTGCGATCGACGACCTCACCGAAACAGTGGAGGCGGAGCGACAGGCGGAACTGGCCAGGCAGAGGGCCGAGCAGGCCAGCCTCGCGAAGACGCGCTTCCTGGCGGCGGCGAGCCACGACCTGCGCCAGCCGCTGCAGACGTTGCGGCTGCTGCGCGCGGTGCTCGACGAAAAAGTGTCGGACCCGGAGGCCAAGCAGCTCCTGATGAGATGCTCGCAGGCGCTGCGCGTCTTCAGCGACATGCTGGACTCGATCCTCGACATCAACCGCCTCGATGCCGGGGCCATCCAGCCGCAGATCGTCGACTTCCCGATCGACGAGCTGTGCACCCGGCTGCGCAACGACCTCACGATCCAGGTGCAGGCCGCCGGCCTCGACTGGCGCGTGGTGCGCAGCAGCGGCGTCGTGCGGAGCGATCCGCGCCTGCTCGAACGGATGCTGCGCAACCTCCTGTCGAACGCCATCAAGTACACGCCGCGCGGCAGGATACTGCTCGGCTGCCGCCGCCGCGGCACGTTTCTCTCGATCCAGGTCTGGGATACCGGACCAGGCATCCCGGAACCCGAGCGGCAGGCGATTTTCCAGGAGTTCCACCAGGGCAGCGCCTCGACCCGGGCCGCCGGCGCTCGCGGCCTCGGCCTCGGCCTGTCGATCGTCCAGCGCCTCGCCGAGCGCCTGGGCCATCGTGTCGATGTCGCCTCGAATGTCGGAAGGGGCTCGATGTTCTCGATCGAGCTGCCGCTCGTCTCGCAGCCCGAGCAGTCCCGCGACTGCGAGGCTGCGCCCGCGTTGCCCGCCCGCGACCCGACGCGGCCAGAAACGATCCTGATCCTCGAGAATGATCCCGCTGTCCGCGAGGCGATCGGCGTGTTCGCCACGGCGCGCGGCCTGGATCCGGTGATGGCCGCGAGCGGCGACGAGGCGCTGAAGCGGATCGCGGAGCGCGCGGAGCCGCCTGATCTGATGATCACAGACTACTCGCTCTCCGGCAACTGGGACGGGCTCGGCGCGATCGCCCACCTGCGCGCGGCAGCTGGGCGGGACATTCCGGCGCTGGTGCTGACCGGCGACGTGTCGGCGACGGCGCTGCGCGCGATCCAGGAAAGCGGGCTGCCGCATCTGACAAAGCCGGTCAACGCGGACCTGTTGTGGGAGGCGCTGCAGCAGCTTACCGGCTGGACCGCGCCGACGGCGGCGGTGGCGGCCGGGGGGCCCACGCCCGCTGCCGCGGCGCGGGTGGACGCCGGCCGGCCGGCCATCTTCGTCGTGGACGACGACTCGCAGGTGCGCCAGGCCATGCGCGCGTTCCTGGAGACGCGGCATTACCGCGTCGAGGATTTCGCCTCCGGCGAGTCTTTCCTCGACGCGCTGGCGCCCGATGCCACCGGTTGCGCGCTCGTCGACTTCAGGCTGCCGGGAATGGACGGTATCGAGGTGCTCCGCCGCCTCGTCGCGCGCGACAACCCCCTGCCCGCGATCATCGTCACCGGTAGCAGCGAGATCACCGACGCGGTCGCGGCGATGAAGGCCGGGGCTGCGGATTTCGTCGAGAAACCGGTGGACGCCGAGACTCTTGCCACCGCCATCACCCGCGCGCTGCAGCGGACGAGCCATCCCGACAGGCATGCCGACGAAAGCGCCGCGACCGCGCAGGAGATCGCGAAGCTGACCGCGCGGCAGCGCGAGATTCTGGACCTCGTTGTGGCCGGCCTCGCGAACAAGGAAATCGCGGCGCGACTCAACATCAACCAGCGCACCGTGGAGAGCCATCGCGCCGTTGTCATGCGCAAGCTCGGGGTAAGATCGCTGGCCGACCTGGTGCGACGGACGCTCGCGGCCCGGTAGCATCGCGGTATCGTTGCTGTTATTCAACAAATCCGCGAACCGCCTGTCCAGGGCGGGCACCCTGCGTAGATTCCGGCGGTTGCCTGTGATTTCGGACCCAACCACACTGCCCGGGCCCGGTGCGAACACCGCAGCCGGGAAGGGAGAGGTTTCCGTCTGGTCTGGTGTCCATGAGCGCTGGCATGAGCGATGAGGACCGCACTCGCCGCCGGAACAAGCCCGCGCTGCGGCAAGGCCCGGCCTCGTCCGGGTGCGGCCCGGCCCGGACGGCGGCCCGGGCGGACGTTCCAATGCAATCGCTGCATACGCTGCGCGACCTCGGTCTGTCCGATGCGGAGATCGCCGCCTATTTCCGACGCTTCCGGGGCGCCGCGGACGACTGACGCCGCCTCGCCGCAGACCGGGACGCTGATCTACATCAATGCGGGTTCCCGAAATCTCTCTAGTTCTCATCACAAAGACAATCGCGTCCGAAAGGGCGGCGCGAAGCCGTGGGGCGCGCATGCTCCATACGGCAGGCCGCTCACCGGCATCGTGCGCATTTCTCCGGCCGCGTTGGGTGTCTCATGGCTTATGATTCGCAGCACGCCGTGATCCTCCCGAAATCGAGGTGCTCCCGGACCAGGGTTCGGCCAGCGCCGCGACCGCCGGGCATGCGAGCGCCTTCGGTCGTCACGCCAAACATGCCAGCTCCGGACGATCAGCAGGCCGTCATCGCCTTCCTCTCGGCCGCCGCCAGCTATGGCGCCGACGAGCCGGTCGAGCGCATCGAGACGCATTGTTCCATCGTGTTCCTCGTGGGCACGCGCGCCTACAAGCTCAAGCGAGCGATACGCTACGCCTCGCTCGACTACACGACGCTCGCGTTGCGCCGCGATGCATGCGCCGCGGAACTGCATCTGAACCGGCGGACAGCCCCCGGACTTTACCTCGGCATCTGCGCCGTGACCCGCGACGCCACCGGGCGTCTTGCCTTCAACGGGCCGGACGAGGCGCTGGACTACGTCGTCGTCATGCGCCGCTTCGCGCAAGAGGATCTGTTCGACCGCATGGCCCGAACCGGACGCCTCACCCCGGCGCTGATGCGAAAGCTGGGCGAGGCGGTGGCGCACCTGCACGGGATCGCGGACCCGACGACGCAGCATGGCGGGGCCGCTGCCATGCGCCGTGTCATCACGCAGAACGAGGAGGAGTTGTCGCGCGTGGCCAGCGCGCTGGACGGGGCCGCCGTCGGCGCGCTCGGCGAGCAGACGCGCACGTGGCTTGAGCGCCTGGCGCCGATGCTCGATGCGCGCCGCGACGAGGGCAAGGTGCGCCGCTGCCATGGCGACCTCCGGCTCGCCAATATCTGCCTGTTTCGCGGCCAGCCGACCCTTTTCGACTGCATCGAGTTCAGCGACGACGTCGGTTGCGTCGACGTCCTTTACGATCTCGCTTTTCTGCTGACGGACCTGCTGCTGAGCGCCGGGCGCCGCCTCGCCAACGCGGTCTTCAACGCCTATCTCGACGCGGCGCCCGAATCCGAGGGGCTGCGCGCCCTGCCGCTGTTCCTGGCGCTGCGCGCGGCGACGCGCAGCTACGCGCTCGCCGGCAGCGCCGCGCGCCACGCCGATCCGCGCGAGGCGGCGCGTCGGCTGGCCTTCGCCCGTCGTCACATCGAGGCCGGCATCGGTTTCCTCTCCCCGCCGCCGCCCTCCCTGATCCTTCTCGGTGGCGCGGACCGGCAGGCGCGCGCGCGAACCGCGGCCATGATCGCGGGCATGGTGGCGCCGGTGCCGGGCGCGCGCATTCTCCACCTCGATAAATCCCCTGAGAATGCCTGGAACTCGGCCGCCGCGATTCTGGCCTCGGGCTGCTCCGTGCTGGTGGAAGGAACGTTCGCCGGGACAACGGACGAGATACGCGCGACGGAGATCGTCAGCCACCGAGGCTTGCTCCGGCAGGGATTCTGGATTGGTCCGCAGCGGCGCAATCTCGACCCGCGGCTTTGGCAGGCACTGTCCCCAGCCTGCGCCGCCATGGCACGCCAGATCATCGGCCTGCGGCTGGCACATCCGGGCACCGGTGCCGTTTGACGCCGATCAATGCAGCCGTCGACGCCGCCGCCTAGGAGGAAAACATGCAGTCGGGTCCGCATACGGGCGTTGCCGCGTCACATCCGCTGTCGGTGAGCTTGCCGCCGCATGCCAGTGAGGGGCTGTTGGGGCTGCCGCAAGGCCGCGCGTGCGGGCTTGTGGTTTTCGCGCATGGTTCCGGCAGCAGCCGCCTGAGCCCGCGCAACACCTTCGTCGCCGAGGCACTGCAACATGCGGGGCTTGCAACCTTGTTGTTCGATCTGCTGACCGACGAGGAAGCAGCCGACCGGCGGAATGTCTTCGACATCCCCCTGCTCGCCGACCGGCTGCGCCAGGCCGCGTCCTGGGTGATCCGCCTCGCCGCGGTGCGCGGGCTGCCTCTCGGCTTTTTCGGCGCCAGCACAGGCGCCGCCGCGGCGCTCATGGCGGCGGCCAGCCGCAAGGACGTCCGCGCGATCGTCGGCCGCGGCGGGCGCCCGGACCTCGCGGGCGAGGCGCTGGCGCGCGTCACGGCGCCGACCCTCCTGATCGTGGGCGGGAATGATCCCGACGTGCTGGCGTTGAACGCATCGGCGCAACGTCGGCTGCGCTGCGAGCACCGGCTGGAGGTGGTGCCCGGTGCCACACATCTGTTCGAGGAGGCGGGCGCCCTGGAATCCGTGGTCGTTCTTGCCCGCGGATGGTTCCTCGCGCATCTGCGCGCTCCCGGTGCCAAGGCCGGCGTCGATGTTCCGTGACCGCAGCGACGCGGGCCGGCGCCTGGCCAAGCCGCTGCTGGTATACCGCGACAGGCACCCGGTGGTTCTCGCGCTGCCCCGTGGCGGCGTGCCGGTCGGCCTCGAGGTCGCCCGCGCGCTGCACGCGCCGCTCGACCTGGTGCTGGTGCGTAAGCTTGGTGCGCCACACTGGGAGGAACTCGCCATAGGCGCGCTCGCCGAGGGCGAGCCGCCGGAACGCGTCCTCAACGAGGATGTCGTGCGCTCGCTGCGGGTGCCGCCTGAGTATCTGGAGACAGCAACCGCGGCCGCGCGGCGCGAGATCGAGAGGCGCCGTGGCGCCTGGCTCGCCGGCCGCGCCCCTATCGATCTCCACGGCTGCACCGCAATCGTGATCGACGACGGCATCGCCACGGGCGCCACGATGAAGGCGGCGCTGCGGGCCACGCGCCGGCGTGGGCCGGAGCAGCTGGTGCTCGCGGTCCCGGTCGCGGCGCCGCATGCCCTCGCGGAGCTTCGCGCCGAGGCCGATAGCCATGTCTGCCTGGAAGCGCCGGCGGACTTCGAGGCGGTCGGGCAGTTCTACGTCCGCTTCCCGCAGCTGGACGACGAGGACGTCACGAAGCTGCTCGCGCAGTCCGCCACCTTTGCCCCGGCCGCCGGCCGCTAGGGAGAGCCCCGATGCAACATGCCCCGATGGCGGTGTTCGGCCTGCACGCCACGCGGGAGCTTGCCTTGCTGGTCGCGAGGCGGCTGGAGGTCGAGCTTGCGCCGCACGAGGAACGGGAATTCGAGGACGGCGAGCACAAGGCACGCCCGCTTCAGGATGTGCGCGGCCACGACGTGTTCGTCCTGCATGCGCTCCACGGCGACGAGGATCAGAGCGCCAACGACAAGCTCTGCCGGCTGCTGTTCTTCTGCGGCGCGGTGAGGGACGCGGGTGCGGCGCGGGTGACCGCGGTGGTGCCGTATCTGTGCTACGCGCGCAAGGACCGGCGGACCAAGCTGCACGATCCGATCACCACGCGCTACGTCGCCGCCCTGTTCGAGGCAGTCGGCATTGACCGTGTCATTGCCTCCGAGGTGCACAACGTCGCGGCGTTCGAAAATGCCTTCCGCTGCCCTACCTGGCACATCGACAGCGCGGCCATGATGGCCGAGCACTTTTCCGCCCAGGCGCATGCGGAGGCGATGGCCGTGGTCTCGCCCGATGCCGGCGGCGCCAAGCGTGCCGCGCAGTTCCGCCAGGCGCTGGAGCACCGGACAGGGCGCGAGATCGGCAACGCCATCGTCGAGAAATTCCGCAGCGCCGGCGTGGTCAGTGGCGGATTGCTCGCCGGCGACGTGCGCGGCAAGACCGTGGTCGTGATCGACGACCTCATCAGCACCGGCGGCACGCTGGTGCGCGCGGCCACGGCCTGCCGCGCGGCCGGTGCCAGGAAGGTCCTGACCGCCGCCACGCACGGGCTGTTCATCGGCGGCGCCACGGAGCTTTTCGCCGCATCCGCGATCGATAGTATCGTCGTCGCCAACACGGTGCCGGCGTTGCGCGTTCCCGCGCCGGTCGCCGCCGCCAGGCTGACGGTTCTCGACGCGAGCGAGTCCATCGCCCGCGCCATCGCCATCTGCCACGAGGGGCGCTGAACGCACCCCGCCTTCGAGCCCCGACACGCGCCGGTTGATCGAGGTCAACGCCGCCGGGCGCGAGCCGTCCTAGTTTTCGGGCCTCGCCCAAGGAGCCGACGATGCAGGAACCATTTCGCCTCTCCTTCCGCAACATGCCGGCGCCGATCGGCGTCGAGGAACAGGTGCACGCGCGCATCGCGGAGCTCGAGCAGTATTCCGGCCGCATCGTCGGCTGCAACGTGACGGTGGAACCGAGCAACCGGCGGCACCATCATGGGAATCTCTACCATGTCCGCATCGAGCTCTTCGTTCCCGGCGGGGAAATCGTGGTGCGCCGCGATCCGCCGGAGCACCACGCACACGAGGACGTGCACGTCGCGCTGCGCGATGCCTTCGACGCGGCGCAGCGCCAGCTGCAGGACCGCGTGCGCGAGCTGCGCGGTGACGTGAAGACGCATGCCGCCCCCGCCATCGGCAAAGTCGCCAGCCTGCTTTCCGACCACGGCTTCCTCGTCACCGACGCCGGCGAGGAGGTGTACTTCCACAAGAACGCCGTGCTCGGCCCTGGCTTCGACCGGCTCAAGGCCGGCGACAAGGTGCGCTACGTGGTCCACGAGGGCGAGGGCGAGCAAGGGCCACAGGCAAGCACCGTGGTGCCGCTCTGACGCCGGCGGACGTTCGCGTGAACCGGGAGCTGTCGCGGCAGACGGCAGCGGCCTAGGCGCTACCCCTTGATGCAGATGACCGGCTCGAGGCGCGCCACCTTGCGCGCGAGACCCGCGGCGTGGGCGGCCTCGACCACCGCAGCGATATCCTTGTAGGCCCCCGGCGCCTCTTCCGCGACGCCGCAACTGCTGGGACTCTTGATGACGATACCGCGCTCCGCGAGCCGGTCCACGACTTCGCGCCCCCGCCATTGCCGCAGCGCCGCATGGCGGCTCATCGCCCGCCCGGCGCCGTGACAGGCGGACGCAAAGGCCCGCACCGGCGGCGGAGTGCCGGCGAGGATCGCCGAGCTCGTTCCCATGCTGCCGCCGATGATGACCGGCTGGCCAACCTCGGCGAAGACGGGCGGCAGTTCCGCATGCCCGGCACCGAAGGCGCGCGTCGCGCCCTTGCGATGGACGAACAGGCGCCGACGCTTGCCAGCAACGAGGTGCCATTCCTCCTTGCACGTGTTGTGCGAGACATCGAACAACAGATCGAACCCGCCGCCGGGGAAAAAATGCGCCAGGACGCGTCGCGTCAGATGCGTAATGATCTGGCGGTTGGCGTAGGCGCAGTTGATCGCGGCGCGCATCGCGCCGAGATAACGCTGCCCGAGTTCCGACGCGATCGGGGCCGAGGCCAGCTCGAGATCGGGCAATGCCAGGCCGAAACCTGGCGCCGCCACAGCCATCTCCCGCAGGAACTCGGTGCCGATCTGGTGACCCAGCCCGCGGGAGCCACAATGAATGCTGACCACGACGTCGCCCTGTTTCAGCCCGAACGCCGTGGCCGTGGCGGCATCGTGGATCAACGTCACCTCCTGCACCTCGAGATAGTGGTTGCCGGAGCCGAGCGTGCCCATCTCGTCATGCTGGCGCTTCTTGGCCTGGGGCGAAACGAAATCCGGCCGCGCGCCGGCGGCCCTTCCGTGCTCCTCGATCCGCTCCAGATCCTCGGGCCGGCCATAGCCCTGCGCCAGCGCCCACCCCGCGCCGCCGTCGAGCATCGCCTCCATGGCGACCGGCTCCAGCGTGATCTTGCCGGTGCTGCCGACCCCCGCCGGAATGTTGCGAAACAGCGAATCAGCCAGCGCCATCTTGACCGGCTCTATGTCGGCGCGGGTGAGCCCGGTGAGCAGCGTGCGCACGCCGCATGAAATGTCGAAGCCGACGCCGCCAGCCGAAATCACGCCGCCTTCGTCAGGGTCGAAGGCAGCAACGCCGCCGATTGGGAATCCGTAGCCCCAATGCGCATCCGGCATGACATAGGCGGCCTCGACAATCCCAGGCAGGGCGGCGACATTGCAGAGCTGCTGTAGCACCTTCTCGTCCATACCGCCGACCAGCGCCGCGTCGGCGAAAATCACGCCGGGCACGTTCATGCCGCCGCTTTTCGGCACCTGCCATTCGGTGTCCCCGATCTTTGTCAGGCTGCGGATGTCCATGGCACCTCACACATCAATGACGCATTGCGCGACCCAGCCTTCGCCACAGGGTCCCACCCTCAGCTCGGTGAGCGTGGCCCCCTTCGGCTCCACCGCGGGCGCGTGGCGCGAGGGGTCCAGCTTTTCGCCCCAGGCCTGTCCCCGCAGCCGCCCGCCTTCAATTGCGACTTCGTAACGTCCGAACAGCATGTGGCGCACCGCCATCTCGTAAATCAGCCGGTTGAGCCAGTCCGCCAGCAGCAGCTGGTCGGAAGGCGCCTCGCACTCGACCTCAACCCTTACGCTGGGCGAGACAGCCGACGGGTCCGTCACAATGGCCGACAGCGCCAGCGCGGCCTGTTCGAATGCGTCGGACTTGCGCGCGCCGAAGCCGCGCACGCCGATATCCGCATCATGCGGAAAGTGCTCGAACCGGGACATCATCCCACGGCTCGCGACAGATCGTCCGAGCGGCGGAAAACAACGCCGGGTTCCGTCAGGGCGCGCCGGATCGAGGCGAGTGAATCCGCGCTGCCGATGCCGCGGCACGCATCCTCGACCACGCAGACGGAAAAGCCGAGGCGCCGCGCGTCCTCCGCCGAGTACCGCACGCAGAAATCGAGCGCCAATCCCGCAAGGAAGATGCGCGTGAGCCCGCGCTCGCGAAGGTAGCCATTGAGGCCGGTCGGCGTCCGGCGGTCGTTCTCGAAGAAAGCGGAATAGGAATCGATTTCCCGGTGGAAACCTTTGCGGATGAGGAGCTCCGCGCGCCGCGTGTCCAGGTCCTGCCGCAGCGCCGCGCCGTCCGATCCCTGAACGCAATGGTCCGGCCACAACACCTGGTCGCCGTACGAGACAGGAATGACTTCGAAGAGTTTGTGCCGCGGATGGCTGGAGGCAAAGGAAACATGCCTTGGCGGATGCCAGTCCTGCGTGATCACGATATGCGCGAACGACGCGGTCAGGCGGTTGATCACCGGCACCACCGCATCGCCCCCAGGAACCGCCAGCGCGCCGTCCGGACAGAAATCATTCTGCACATCGACAACCAGCAGAACGCTACGGTCATCGGGGTGAGCCGCTTCCGTCATGGATCTGACTCCTGCATGAACCTGTCGACCTCCTGGGCAAGTTGGCGGATGTCGTCCGCGATGCGCACGGGATAAGGAGTCGCGGCGGGCGCGAGGCCGCGCCAGGCGATTGGCAACGCCGCGAGGCT
>DAHUXX010000027.1 GCA_027306955.1 Acetobacteraceae bacterium
CCACCGTCGCGTTGGCGCGCGATTGGGCATCGAGCCAGGCGAGATGGGCGGCGATCGCCTCGGTGGGAGCAAAACGGGCGAGCCGCGTGCCGACGGCGCGGGCGATGTCGGCGGCGGCAAGGTCCGCACCGCGGCGGAGCAGCTCGCCGCCGGTCTCGTCGGTCTTGCCGATCACGCGCGGGCGCTCGGCGAGCGGGTAGAGGATGTCGCGGAGCTGCGCCTCGATCAGCGGCGCCTTTTCCTCGACGACGAGAATCTCCTCGAGCCCGGCCGCGAATTCCCGAATGGTCCTGGGATCGAGCGGCCAGGCCATGGCGAGCTTGAGCAGGCGGATGCCGCGCGGGTCGCCCAGCTCCGCGAGAGCCTGGCGCGTGTCGTGGTAGGACTTGCCGATCGTCACGATACCGAGACGGGCGCCCGGGTCGCTGCGTACCACGCGGTCGAGTCCGTTGGCGCGCGCGTAGGCCTGGGCCGCAGGCAGGCCGATGGTGAGCGCCCTCGCCTCCTGCTCCAGCGGCTGGTCGTGCAGGCGGATGCCGGCATCCGGGTGCGGGCCCGACGGCAGGACGGCGCGGAAGTCCGCGAGGTCGAAGGCGACGCTCGCCGAGGAATCGACCACGTCGGCCACGGTCTTGAAGCCGACATAGCGACCGGACCAGCGCGACATTGCCCAGCCGTGCAGGCCAAGCTCCAGCAGCTCGCGCACATCGGCTGGCACCAGAACCGGGACGCCAGCGGCGATAAAGGCCTGCTCGCTCTGGTGCGGCACGGTGGAGGATTTGCAGGCGTGGTCGTCGCCCGCCATCAGCAGCACACCGCCGTGGCGGGACGTGCCGGCGTAGTTGGCGTGTTTGAAGACGTCTCCGGAACGATCGGCGCCCGGGCCCTTACCGTACCAGTAGGCGAAGACACCATCGACGTTGGCGCCGGGAAACAGCGTCACCTGCTGCGTCCCCCAGACCGAGGTGGCGGCGAGCTCTTCGTTCACGCCAGGGTTGAAGCGGATGTTGAACTCGGCGAGTTGGGCTTTCGCCGCCCACATCTGGATGTCGACCTGGCCGAGCGGAGAGCCGCGATAGCCGCTGACGAAGCCGCCGGTGTTGAGCCCGGCCGCGCGGTCCAGCGCGCGTTGCAGCATCGGCAGCCGCACCAGGGCCTGCGTGCCCGTAACGTAAAACCGCGCGCTGTCGATGCGGTACTTGTCCGCCAGCGATGCCTGTGCGTGCTTCATGATCGTCGGCTCTCCCCGATCGTGGCCGCGCCTATGCGGGACATAGTTTGTATCTGGTGACGCAAAGTTAGGACAGATTTACTGTCCTAATCCAGAGCCATTTTACGCCTCGTGCAACTTTGCAGCGAGGTGTCGCGGCGGGCGTGGCCGACGGCCTGCAAGGCGCGGCGAATTGCCCGGCCGGGAAAGATTCTTTCCGCCGCGATGCAGCAAATTCAGTCAGCGATCTCCACGAGTTCGACACCTTCCGCGACCATTTCGCCGGCGGCGCAACGGACATGGGTGATGGTGCCATCGCGATCGGCGGTGAGGGTGAGCTCCATTTTCATGGCCTCGACCACCACGACGGCGGTGCCGCGCGTGACCGCGTCGCCTTCCCCGACCAGCACGCGCGCGACGCGGCCGGGGATGGGCGAGGCGATGTGCCCACCTGCCTCGCCTGCGGACTCCGGCGCGGCGAGAAGGTCCGCGAGCTCAAATTCATGGCAGCGTCCGTCGAGCAGCACGGCGATGCGGGCGCCCTCGCCGAACAGGCCCGTTCGCTGGCGCCTGCCATCGATCGCGATGGTGACGGCGCTGGCGGCGCGCGTGCCGCGCAGGAGGTGTTCCTTTCCGGCAAGGGCGACGCGCCAGGCATCGCCCTCCGGCGCCGCGTCGAGGGCGGTCTGCGTGCCGGCTTGGCGCAGCACGATGCGCCGCGAGGCGGGGAGGTTGAGCCGCCAGGCATCGCGCGCGGACCAGGGCGAGGCATCCTCCGCGGGCTGCGCCAGCACCGCGAAGGCGGCGGCGAGGATGGCGTCGGGCGGCACCTCGGCGCTGTCGGCGAGAAGATCCGGATGGCGGCCGAGAAAGCCGGTGTCCACGCCGCCGGCGCGGAACTCGGGGTGGCGGAGTGTCGCCAGCAGCAGCGCGGCATTGGTGCGCACGCCGACGACCTCGGTGGTGGCGAGCGCTGCCTCGAGCTGGCGGAGCGCGGCGGCGCGGTCCTCGCCAGTGGCGACGAGCTTGGCGATCATCGGGTCGTAGTCCGGCGTCACCGCGTCGCCGGCGCGCACACCGGTCTCGACGCGCACGTCATCGGGCAGGCGCAGATGGCGGATGCGGCCGACCGAAGGGAGATAGTTGCTGGCGGGGTCCTCGGCGTAAAGCCGCGCCTCGATGGCGTGGCCGCGCGGGGCGGTGGGGGCCTGCGGCAGGTCCTCACCGGCGGCGACGCGCAGTTGCCACTTCACGAGGTCGAGGCCGGTGACACCCTCGGTCACGGGGTGCTCCACCTGCAGGCGGGTGTTCATCTCCATGAAGAAGAAGGCACCGTCCTCCGCGATGAACTCGACCGTTCCGGCGCCGACATAACCGACCGCGCGAGCCGCGGCGACCGCGGCCTCGCCCATGGCGGCGCGCATTGCCGGGGCGATGCCGGGGGCCGGCGCCTCCTCCAGCACTTTCTGGTGGCGGCGCTGGACCGAGCAGTCGCGCTCGAACAGGCTGACGCAGCGCCCGTGCGTGTCGGCGAAGACCTGGATCTCGATATGGCGAGGCTTTTCCAGATAGCGTTCCAGCAGCACCCGGGCATCGCCGAAGGAGGACGCCGCCTCGCCCTGAGCGCCGGCGAGCGCCGCCGCGAACTCGTCCGCGCGGCGCACCACGCGCATGCCTTTGCCTCCGCCGCCGGCCGAAGCTTTGATCAGCAGCGGGAAGCCGGTCGCCGCCGCCTCGCGCGCGAGGAGCGCCGGATCCTGGTCCGCGCCGTGGTAGCCGGGAACGACAGGCACGCCCGCGTGCTGCATGAGCGCCTTGGCGGACGCCTTGTCGCCCATCGCGCGAATGGCGGCGGCAGGCGGGCCGACGAAAATGATGCTTGCCTGCACACAGGCTTCGGCGAAGGTGGCGTTTTCGGAAAGGAAGCCATAGCCGGGGTGGATGGCCTCGGCCCCCGAGGCGCGCGCGGCTTCCAGGATTGCCTCGATGCGCAAATAGCTCTCGCGCGGCGCCGCCTCGCCGATGCGGTACGCGGCGTCCGCCATTGCGACGTGCAGCGAATCCCGGTCGGCGTCGGAATAGACGGCGATGGTACGGATGCCCATGGCGCGCGCGGTGCGCATGACACGGCAGGCGATCTCGCCACGGTTGGCGATGAGCAACGAACGGAACATCGTCACATCCTGAAGACGCCGAAACGCCCGGCGGGTTCAGGAGCGGACGCCGCCATGGCGAGGCCGAGCGTGAGCACGCGGCGCGTGTCTTCCGGCGCGATCACGCCGTCGTCCCAGAGCCTGGCCGTGGCGTGATAGGGGTGGCCCTGGGTTTCATACTGGGCGCGGATCGGCGCCTTGAAGGATTCCTCGGCTTCGGGGCTCCAGCTTTCGCCGCGCGCCTCCATCGCGTCGCGGCGGACGGTGGCGAGCACGTTGGCCGCCTGCTCGCCGCCCATCACCGAGATGCGGGCGTTGGGCCACATGAACAAGAGGCGCGGCTGGTACGCACGGCCGCACATGCCGTAATTGCCGGCGCCGAAACTGCCGCCGATGATGATGGTGAACTTGGGGACGCGCGCGGTGGCGACGGCGGTGACCATCTTGGCGCCGTCCCTGGCGATGCCCCCCTGCTCGTATTTGCGCCCGACCATGAAGCCGGTGATGTTCTGTAGGAACAGGAGCGGAATGTTACGCTGGTCGCACAATTCGATGAAGTGCGCGGCCTTAAGTGCGCTTTCGCTGAACAGGATGCCGTTGTTGGCAACGACGCCGACCGGGTAGCCTCCGATGGCGGCAAAGCCCGTGACGAGCGTCGTGCCGTAGTCGCGCTTGAACTCGTCGAGCTCGCTGGCGTCCACCAGGCGCGCGATGATCTCACGCACGTCGTAGGGGATGCGCCGATCCACGGGAACGATGCCGCCGAGCTCTGCAGGGTCAAGCAGCGGCGGGCGCGCGGGCGCGGGCGGGGGCGCCAGGTTCGGCTTCATGGTGGCCACGATACGGCGCGCGAGGCCCAGCGCATGCGCGTCGTTCTCCGCAAGATGGTCAACGACGCCGGAGGTGCGGGCGTGGACCTCCGCACCACCCAATTCCTCGGCCGAGACGATCTCACCGGTCGCGGCCTTCACCAGCGGCGGGCCACCGAGGAAGATCGTCCCCTGGCCGCGCACGATGATGCTCTGGTCCGACATTGCCGGCACATAGGCGCCGCCCGCGGTGCAGGAGCCCATTACCACCGCCACCTGGCCAATCCCCTCGGCGGACATCCGAGCCTGGTTGAAGAAGATGCGGCCGAAATGCTCGCGGTCCGGGAACACCTCGTCCTGGTTCGGCAGGTTGGCGCCGCCGGAATCGACGAGATAGACGCAGGGCAGGCGGTTCTCCCGCGCGATCTCCTGCGCACGCAGATGTTTCTTTACCGTCATGGGATAATAGGTGCCACCCTTCACCGTCGCGTCGTTGCAGACGACGACGCAGAGGCGTCCGGCGACGCGCCCGATGCCGGTGAGGATCCCGCCGGCCGGCACCTCGCCGCCATACATGCCATGGGCGGCGAGCTGCGAGAGCTCCAGGAACGGCGCGCCGGGGTCGAGCAGGTTGGCAACACGTTCGCGCGGCAGCATCTTGCCGCGGGAGAGGTGGCGCGCCCGGGCCGCCCTGCCGCCGCCCTCCGCCGCGCCTGCGACGGTCGCGCGCAGGTCCGCGACGAGCGCCGCCATCGCGGCGGCATTGGCACGGAACGTTTCCGAACGTGGATCGATGCCGGAGCGGAACGCCATCACGTGGTCTCGGCGAAAAGCTCGCGACCGATCAGCATGCGACGGATTTCCGAGGTCCCGGCACCGATCTCGTAGAGCTTGGCATCGCGCAGCAAGCGGCCAGCCGGGTAGTCGTTGATGTAGCCGTTGCCCCCGAGGCACTGGATCGCCTCGAGCGCCATCCAGGTGGCCTTCTCCGCCGCGTAGAGGATGGCGCCGGCCGCGTCCTTGCGCGTGGTTCGACCGCGATCGCAGGCCTGGGCAACCGCATAGACATAGGATTTGGCGGCATTCATCGTTGTGTACATATCGGCGATCTTGGCCTGCATCAGCTGAAATTCCCCGATCGGCTGGCCGAACTGTCGGCGCTCGTGCACGTAGGGCAGCGCCGTGTCGAGGCAGGCCTGCATGATGCCGAGCGGGCCGGCCGCGAGCACAGCGCGCTCGTAATCCAGCCCGCTCATCAGCACGTTGACACCGCCACCGACTGCACCGAGCACGTTCGCCGCGGGAACGAAACAATTGTCGAACACCAGCTCTCCGGTGTTGGAGCCGCGCATGCCGAGCTTGTCGAGTTTCTGCGCGCAGGAGAAACCCTTCATCCCCCGCTCCACAAGGAACGTCGTGATGCCGTGCTTGCCGGCCTCGGGATCCGTCTTGGCGTAGACCACGAGCACGTCGGCGTCCGGCCCGTTGGTGATCCACATCTTGGTGCCGTCGAGCACGTAGCCGCCATCGCGCGAGGCAGCGCGCAGGCGCATGGAGACGACGTCGGAGCCCGAACCAGACTCGCTCATCGCCAGCGCGCCGACATGCTCGCCGGAGATCAGCTTTGGCAGATAGTGCCGCTTCTGCGCCGGCGTGCCGTTGCGGCGGATCTGGTTGACGCAGAGATTGGAGTGGGCACCATAAGAAAGCCCCACGGATGCCGAGGCGCGGCTGATCTCCTCCATCGCCACGCAATGCGCGAGATAGGTCATGCCGGCGCCGCCGTACTCCTCCTCGACGGTCAAGCCGAGCACGCCCAGCTCGCCCATCTTGCGCCAGAGATCGGCGGGGAAATCGTTGTCGCGATCGATCGCGGCGGCGCGCGGCGCGATCTCGGCCTCGGCGAAGCGCCGGACCGTGTCGCGCAGCATGTCGATCTCCTCGCCGAGGGCGAAGTCGAGCCCGTAATTCGTGTTCGCCGTCATTCCTCTCTCACGTCCCTTCGCGGAATTCGCCCGCCGCCGTCTCGCCATTTTTGGCCCGTGCCTCCTCGCGCTGGCGCAGCTCGACCCGGCGGATCTTGCCGGAGATGGTCTTGGGCAGCGCGAAGAACTCGATACGGCGGATGCGCTTGTAGGGCGCGAGGCGGGCGCGGCAGTGCTCGAAGATGGAGGCGGCGGTCGCGGCGTCCGGCGCGTAACCGGCGACGGGCGCGATGTAGGCCTTGGGCACAGCGAGACGCATCGCGTCCGGTGCCGGAACGACCGCGGCCTCGGCGACCGCGGGGTGCTCGATCAGCACGCTTTCCAGCTCGAAGGGGGAGATGCGGTAGTCGGAGGCTTTGAACACGTCATCGGCGCGACCGACATAGGTGATGTAGCCGTCCGCGTCGCGGTTCACCACGTCGCCGGTGCGGTAAATATCGCCGTGCAACGCCTCGATATTGCCGGCATCATCCTGATAGCCGACCATGAGCGAGGCGGGCCGCTCGTCGAGCGGGATGCAGAGCGCGCCTTCCTGTGCGTCGCGGTCCTCGGTGTCGAGAATGCGGAAACGGTAGCCGGGCATCGGGCGGCCCATCGAGCCGGGTTTCAGCTTCTGGCCAGGCGAGTTGCCGATCTGGCAGGTCGTTTCGGTCTGGCCATAGCCGTCGCGGATGGTGAGACCCCAGGCGCGCCGCACCTGTTCGATAACCTCGGGGTTGAGTGGTTCGCCGGCGCCACAAAGCTCGCGCAGCGATCCCTTGTAGGGTCCGAGATCCTCCTGGATCAACATGCGCCAGACCGTGGGCGGGGCGGCGAAAGTCGTGACGCCGGCGGCGGTCTTGCGCTCCAGCAGGTCGCTCGCGTTGAAGCGGGGCTGGTTGGCGATGAAGATCGTGGCCTCCGCGTTCCACGGCGCGAAGAAGCAGCACCAGGCGTGCTTGGCCCAGCCCGGCGAGGAGACGTTGAGGTGCAGGTCGCCGGGCTGCAGCCCGAGCCAGTACATGGTGGTGAGGTGGCCGACCGGGTAGGAGCGGTGCGTGTGCAGCACGAGCTTGGGCCGCGAGGTCGTGCCGGATGTGAAATAGAGAAGCATGGGGTCCGACGCCACGGCGCGGCGCGGTGGCACGAAATCCGGCGATGCCCGCAGCAGACTCTCATACGGCGTGCCGCCGGCGCCGTTCACCCCGATGCGGATTGTCTCTTCCGGCGCGGCGGCGAGGCGTGACGCGTCGGCGGCGACGACGGCCTTCACGCGCGCGCGGGCCACACGCTCCTGCAAGTCGGCCTCGGTGAGCAACGTCGTCGCGGGGACGATGACCGCGCCGAGCTTCATGGCCGCGAGCATCGTCTCCCACAGCGGTGCGATGTTGCCGAGCATCAGCATGATGCGGTCGCCATGGCCGAGGCCGAGGCGCGCGAGCCCGTTGGCGACGCGGTTGGAGCGCTCGGAAAGCTCGCGGAAGCTGCGCGCCGCCGCCCCTTCGCCGGTGATCACCAGCGCGGGGTTGTCGCCGCGCTCGCCCTGCGCGAGGTAGGCGTCGAACCAGTCGAGCGCCCAGTTGAAGTCCGGCAGGTCGGGCCAGCGGAATTCACGCCAAGCGGTCTCGTAGTCGGTGCGGTGGCGCAACAGCAGGTTGCGCGCCGCGAGGAAGGTCCCGGTGCCGCTCATGGCGCTCCCCTCAGGAAGGTGCCTTGTCGCGCAGCAGCGCGTCGAGGTAGCGGAAGGCGATAGAGAAATCCTTGTCCGCGAAGCCGGCGGCGGCGAGCGCCTCGTAAACGCGCGCGGCGTGCGCGCCCATCGGCGTCGCGGCCCCCACCGCGCCCGCGGCCTGCTGCGACAGCTTGAGGTCCTTCAGCATCAGCGCCGCGGCGAAACCGGGCTGGTAGTCGCGCGTTGAAGCGGCGGTGGACACCGGGCCGGGTACTGGGCAGTTCTTCAGCAGCGACCAGCAGGAGCCTGAGGAGTTCGATGCGATATCGAACAATTTCTGGCGATCGAGCCCGATCCGGTCGGCGAGCACGAAGGCCTCGCACACGCCGAGCATAGAGACACCGAGGATCATGTTGTTGCACATCTTCGCCGCCTGCCCGGCGCCGGCGGGCCCGGCATGGACGATGGTCTTGCCCATGGCGCTGAGGATCGGCCGGCCGCGCGCGAAGCCGGCCTCGGTGCCGCCGACCATGAAGGTGAGCGTTGCCGCCTGCGCCCCCGTGGTGCCGCCGGAGACCGGCGCGTCCAGCATCTCGTGTCCCGCCTTCGCCGCCGCCGCCGCGACCTCGCGCGCGGTCGCCACGTCGATGGTCGAGGAATCGATCAGCAGCGTGCCCGGGGCGGCCGTGCGCAGCAGCCCGTGCTCGCCGAGATAGACCGCGCGCACGTGCTCGCCCGCCGGCAGCATGGTGATCACCGCCTCGGCCGCGGCGGCCCCCTCGGCGAGGCTGGCCGCGATGTGCCCGCCCTGGGCGATGAACGCGTCGCGCGCCCTGGGCGCCGTGTCCAGTCCCGTGACCTGGTGGCCGGCCCTGCGCAGGTTGCCCGCCATGGGGAGCCCCATGTTGCCGAGCCCGATGAACTGGATGTGCATCCTGTCCTCCTTTCCGGCCCTTGCGTCAGGCCGTTTCCAGCAGCTTGCGCGCGATGATCACGCGCATGATCTCGTTGGTGCCCTCCAGGATGCGGTGCACGCGCAGGTCGCGCAGGTACCGCTCCACCTGGTAGTCCTTGATGTAGCCGTAGCCGCCGTGCAGCTGCAGCGCCTCGTCGCAGATGCGCCAGCACGTGTCGGTGGCGTATCGTTTTGCCATCGCCGAGCGCTGCGTCGCCTCGGGCGAGCCGGCGTCGAGTGAAGCGGCCGCGCGGTGCACCATCAGCCGCGCCGCCTCCAGCTCCGTCGCCATGTCCGCGAGCTTGAATTGCAATGCCTGGAAATCGGCGATCGGGCGGCCGAACGCGCGCCGCTCCTTCACGTGCGCCAGCGCGAGATCGAGGCAGGCGCGCGCACCGCCCAGCGAGCAGGCGGCGATGTTGATGCGCCCGCCGTCGAGCGCCGACATGGCGATGCGGAACCCCTGCCCTTCCTCGCCCACGCGGTTTTCCGCCGGCACCGCCACGCCATCGAAGTTGACGATGGCGGTGGGCTGGCTGTTCCAGCCCAGCTTCTTTTCCGGCTTGCCGAAGGACAGGCCCGCGGCGCCGCGCGGCACCGCGATGCAGGAGATGCCGCCGGCACCGGGGCCGCCGGTGCGCGCCATGACCAGGTAGAGGTCGGTCACCCCGCCGCCGGAGATGAACGCCTTCTGGCCGCTGAGCCGATAGCTCGCGTTGCCCCGCGCGACGGCACGGGTGGCGAGCGAGGCGGCATCCGAGCCGGCGCCCGGCTCCGTGAGGCAGTAGGAGACGAAGGTCTCGCCCGAGACGATCCCCGGCAGCCAGCGGGCCTGCTGCGCCGCGTCCGCGTATGTCGCGATCATCCAGGCGACCATGTTGTGGATGGTGAGGAAGCCTGTGGTGGAGGGATCGGCCGCCGCCAGCTCCTCGAACACCATCGCGGCTTCCAGCCGGGAGAGCCCGCTGCCGCCCAGCGCCTCCGGCACGACCATCGCCCCGAAGCCGAGGCCGCAGGCGGCGCGCAGGGCATCCGCGGGGAAGATGCTGCCCGCGTCCCAGGCGGCGGCGTGCGGCGCCCACTCCCCCTGCGCGAACTCCCGCGCGGTGTCGCGCAAGGCGCGTTGCGTCTCGTTCAGCTCGAAGTCCATGCGCCCTCCCGGCGGGCACGATGGCGCCTGCGTGCGGCGGCGTCCAGAACCCGTGGCGACGCCGCGCCCAGGTCGCAGGGATCGCGCGGCCCGGCCCCGCGCCAGGCAATATAGGGCGCCGGCGTGCGCTGGCGGCGAAACTTTCCGCAACGCGCCCGCAGGGTCGGGTCAGGCGGTCGCCGCCTCGGCCAACGCCCGCGCGGGCCCGGCGAGGCGCAGTGCCTCGCGGTTGTCCACCGTGTTCGCGAAATCGTCGAAGCGGTGGAAATATCCGGCCGCGTAGCGGCCATCCATATCCCGCCCCGCCCAGCGCCGCTGCTTCGCCTCGAACGCCTCGGCGGAGCGGATCACGGAGTGATGCAGCCCGATCGCGCCGAGGGATGGCGCAGCGGTGCGTCCCGGGTGCGGCCCGGAGCGCCGCAGCCGGGTGCCGGTCCGCGTCACGTCGTCGCCCGACGAGAGCACGGCGGCAATCTGGCGCGCGCCGGCCACCCTGCTACCCTCGCTGCCGCAACACGGGAGAGGAAACGATGCTGGCAGCCATCCGCGGGACCACGATCTATTTCGACATCGAGGGCGCGGGCCTGGTGCCGGACGGCGCGCGCATGCGCGAGAAGCCGGTAGCGTTCCTGATCCATGGCGGGCCTGGCGGCGACCATACCGGGTTCAAGCCGGCCTTCACGCCGCTCTCGGACCGGCTGCAGCTCGTCTATTTCGACCATCGCGGCCAGGGCCGGTCCGGCCAGGGCGACCCCGAGCTCTTCAACCTCGACGAGAATGTCGAGGACATGGAAGCGCTGCGCAAACATCTGGGGCTGGGCCCGATCGTGTCCATCGGCACCTCCTACGGCGGCATGGTGGGGATGGCGCATGCAGCGCGCTACCCGGACTCGGTTTCGCACCTGGTGCTGATCGTGACCGCGTCGCATGGCGGCTTCATCCCCAAGGCGCGGGCCTGGGTCGCGAAGCACGGCAACGCGGCGCAGAAGCGGGTGTGCAAGCGGCTCTGGGCGGGCGAGTTCGAGAACGAGGCGCAGCTGCGCGAGTATTACGACGCGATGGGCCCGGCCTATTCGCGCAAATTCGACCCTGTGGCGGCCGCGGCGACGCGCGGGCGCGGCACGGTCTCACCGGTGCCGATCAACCTCGCCTTCGGGCCCGGCGGGTTCCTGCGCAGCTTCGACCTGCGGCCGGAGCTCAAGCGGATCACGGCGCCGACGCTGATCCTGGCCGGGCGACACGACTGGATCTGCCCGCCGGAGTTCTCCGAGGAGATCGCGGGTCTCATTCCCGGTTCCGATCTACGGATTTTCGAGGAGAGCAGCCATTCCATCCGCGCCGACGAGCCCGCGGCGATGCGCGATGCGATCGCCGGGTTCCTGGTGCACAAGCGTACCCGCCGGCGCTGAAGACCCGCGCGCGGCAGCGGTTCCGGCGGTTCGGCAACGATTTACGTTGACCGCGGGAGCAGCCGGGTGGAATAAATTATCTGTTTACCTGCCTCGGACTGCACGCGTTTTTTTGCAGCCAGGCGTCGTGCCGAAGCAGCCAGGCCGTTTTTGGCGGGTTAGCGGGCTTCCACGGGAG
>DAHUXX010000029.1 GCA_027306955.1 Acetobacteraceae bacterium
GCGGCGGTCGCGATGCCGTGGCTGACCGCGGCCACGATCGCGACATCGTCCGGCGATGCGCCGATCATCCGCGCCGCGTTCGCGCGCACCTGCTCCACCATCGCGTCGCCGTGCGGCATGGACCAGGGATGCACCTTCGCCATCACGCCCGCGGCCCCCGCCTCGCGCACCGGCGCCGGCAGCGCCGAAAATGCCGCAGCGTCCAGATAGGCGACCTCGCGCGGGATATCGAACAGGTGGCGTTGCGAGCCGAGCATCAGGCCTCTCCCGCCTTACGTGTGCTTGCCATACCTCGTTTCTCCCCGAACGTTGTCGTCACGACATCAGCACGCGGTGCTGGCGCAGGAAAGCCAGGAGCGACAGCAGCGGCAGGCCGAGGATCGCCGCATGCTCGCCCTCGATCCGTTCGAACAGCAACGTCCCGCGGCTTTCCAGCCGGTAGGCGCCAACACTGGTCAGCACCGATTCCCCTTCGGCCGAGAGATAAGCGTCGAGGAACGCCTCGGAAAAATCCCGCATGACCAGCCGCGGCCGGGCGAGATGACGCCAGATCTCAGCCCCGTGCCGATGGCACACGACAGCCGTCTCCAGCACGTGCGCCGCGCCGCGCAGCTCCAGAAGCTGCGTCCGGGCGGCTGCGAGATCGGCGGGCTTGTCGAACCAGATCTCACCACGGACAAGAATCTGGTCGCAGCCGATCACCAGGGCTTCCGGCCGGCGCCGCGCGACCGCGCTTGCCTTGAGCGTCGCCAGCATCAGCGCTGCTTTCCCGGGCGACGCGCCCTCCGCCTTCGCCGCCTGCTTGACCGTCGCCTCGTCCACCGATGCCGCCACCGCCTCGAACGCAAGCCCGGCCGCGCGCAGCACCGCCGCCCGGGCCGTGGAGCCTGAAGCCAGAACCAGAGGCGGTTCTCGCGCCTGTAGATTCATCTGCTCGACGTCACGAGGCGGCGGATTCCTTTGCCCGCCTGGCGTGCCATGCTTCCATGAGCTGCAGGACCGTGGCGGCAGTTTCCTCGATCGAACGCCGTGTGACGTCGATCACCGGCCAGCCGCGCCGCTGGCAGAGACGGCGTGCCCAGAGCAGCTCCGCCTTCACCGCTTCGGGATCGACATAGGCGCCGGGGTCCTGCCGCGCCGGCACCGCGCCGATCATGCGCAACCGGTGGCGACGGATCTCCGTCAGGGCAAGGGGATCGATCGTGAGCCCGATCACCGGGCATTTTGGATTTTCCAGCCCTGGCGGATCGTCGAGCCCCGGCACCAGCGGCACGTTCGCCGCCTTGATGCCGCGATTGGCGAGATAGAAGGAGGTCGGCGTCTTGGAACTGCGCGAGACGCCAACCAGCACAACGTCGGCCTCCGCTATCCCGGCTTGTGCAAGCCCGTCGTCATGCGCGAGCACATAGTGCATGGCGTCGATGCGGCGGAAATAATCGGCGTTGAGCACGTATTGCCGGCCTGGCCGCGCGCTCGCCGCCTCGCCTACTTCTTCTTGCAGCACGGCAAGCACCGGGTCCAGCACATGCACGAGCTTTTGGCCGAGGCGCTGGCATGCCACCTCCAGTTCCGTGCGCAGGGCTCGATCCAGCAGGGTGGACAGAACCGGCCCCGGCTCCATCTCAATTCCTTCGATGACCCGATGCAGCTGCAACCGTGTGCGCACCAGGCTCCAGCGATGATGCACGATCGTCGTGTGCTCGAACTGCACGACTGTGGCGCGCGCCACCGTGTTGAGCGTCTCGCCGGTGGCGTCCGACACCAAATGAAGATTGAGCTTGTCGACCATGCCACCAGGATAACGGGGATAACCTCGCGTTACATCCCACCCCGCTCGAACAACGGGAACAAGCCAAAGCGTCTGAAAACGTTCCTTGAGATGTTTCCTGAACGTGAACAACCAAGAAAAAATATGAAAAATCAGTGTGCTGTCAGTGGTCATGGCTGTGGACATATGTTGCGCCACATGCCGGCTCACGGGGTTCCCCGCAACCCACAGCCCTGCTACCGCCCCATCCTCTTAAATTCTCTCTTTTGGAATTGAGGATATGACGAAGCGGCTCCTTCGCGTGCTGAACGGCGAGCGCCTCACCCCTCCCCCGCTGTGGCTGATGCGCCAGGCCGGCCGCTACCTGCCGGAATACCGCGCGGCACGGGCAAGGGCCGGCGGTTTCCTCGATCTCTGCATGACCCCGGCATTGGCGGCGGAAGTCACGTTGCAGCCGCTGCGCCGCTACGGCCTCGACGCCGCGATCCTGTTCAGCGACATCCTGGTGCTGCCCTGGGCGATGGGGCAGGGCCTGACCTATGGCGAGGGAGAAGGTCCGCGCCTGCCGCCGATCCGCGACGCGGCGGGGCTCGCGGTGCTGCGCCTGGACCAGGTGGCCGAACGTACGGGGCCGGTGCGCGAGGCCGTGCGGCTCATCGCGCGGGAACTGGGCGATGCCGCGCTGATCGGCTTTGCTGGCGCGCCCTTTACCGTCGCCTGCTACATGGTGGATGGACGCGGCGGGGATTTCCACGAGACCCGGACGCTGGCTTTTCGCGATCCCGGCTTCTTCGCTGCGCTGATCGATCTGCTCACCGAAGGTACGATCGCAACGCTCGCCGGGCAGATCGAGGCGGGTGCCGAGGCGGTGATGCTGTTCGACACCTGGGCCGGACTGCTGCCGCCACGCCTGTTCGCCGCCCATGTCATCGCACCGGCAAAGCGCATCACACAGGCAATCCGGGCGCAGTTTCCCGCGGTTCCGGTGATCGGCTTTCCGCGCCTGGCCGGCGCCAGTCTCGCCACCTATGCCCGGCAGACCGGCGTGCAGGCAGTGGGCATGGACACGCAGACAGATCCCACGACCCTGCCGCCGGACCTGGTCGTCCAGGGCAACCTCGATCCGCTGGCGCTGCTGGCGGGCGGGGAAGCGCTGGAGCGGGAAGTCGCCGCGGTGCGCTGCGCGGTTGGCAGCCGGCCGCACATCTTCAACCTCGGCCACGGCATCCTGAAGGAAACGCCGCCCGAGAACGTCGCGCGTTTGGTGGAGCTGGTACGCGCCCCATGATATTTTGCATCGCAGCAATTCCAGCTAGACCCCACCCGTGAGCCGGCCACGCGTCGCCATCGTGCTGTTCAACCTCGGCGGGCCGGATCGGCCCGAAGCCGTGCGGCCGTTCCTGCGAAACCTGTTCTCCGACCCCGCGATCCTGCGCGTGGGACCGCTGCTACGCCCCTTCCTCGCGCGCCTGATCGCCTCCCGCCGCGCCGGCCCCGCGAGCCGGAATTACGCGCTCCTCGGCGGTTCCTCGCCGTTGCTGGGAGAGACCAGGGAACAGGCCCGCGCGCTGGAAGCGGCCCTGCCGGAACTCAAGGCGCGCTGTTTCATCGCCATGCGCTACTGGCACCCGATGAGCGAACAGGTTGCAAGGGAAGTCGCCATTTGGCGACCCTCCGAGGTTCTGCTGTTGCCGCTCTATCCGCAGTTCTCCACCACCACGACCGGCAGTTCGACCGCGGCTTGGCGCGACGCCGCGGCGCGGGCGGGGCTGGTGGCACCCGTCACGACGATCTGCTGCTACCCGGACGACCCTGGCTATGTCGGCGCCATCGCCGCGCAGGTGCGCCACGCCTGGGACGAGGCGCGCACCGCGGTGCCTTCCGGGACCGGCCTGCGGGTCCTGTTCTCGGCTCACGGCCTGCCGGAATCGATCGTGCGAGCCGGCGACCCATATGAGATGCAGATCCGCGCCAGCGTCGCTGCGGTGCTCGCGGCGATGGGGATCGCGAACCTCGACAGCGCCATCTGCTTCCAGTCGCGCGCCACGCCGCAGCGCTGGCTCGCCCCTTCCACCGAGGAGGAGATCGAGCGTGCCGGCAGGGACAAGGTGGCGGTGCTGGTGGTGCCCATCGCCTTCGTCTCGGATCACAGCGAGACGCTGGTGGAGCTCGACGTCGAATACCGCGACGTGGCGGAGAAGTTTGGCTTACCGGGCTATTTCCGCGCCCCCGTGCCCAACGCGGACCCCGCCTTCATCGCCGCTCTTGCCGGCCTGGTGCGGCGCGCCCGCGCGGAGGGACCGGGGCTCTGCGCTCTGCGCCCCGGGGGTATCTGCGGTCCGGAACACCGCGACTGCCCGCACCGGCGCGCGCCCTCCCGGGCGGAGTTAGCCGCCTGATGCTGCGTCTCGTCATCTTCGACTGTGACGGCGTGCTGGTGGACAGCGAGCCGGTTGCCAATCGCGTTGTCGCCGAGAGTCTCACGGCACTCGGCTGGAGGATGACGGCGGCGGAATCGCAGCATCGGTTCCTGGGCCAGTCGTTGCCGGACATGCGCCCCGCGGTTGCCGCGCGCCTCGGCGAGGCCGTCGCGGAACGCTGGGCAGCGGAGGTCGCGAACCGCGTGACGAGCGCCATGCTGACCGAGGCGATTGCCGTCCCCGGTGCTCTGGCGGCAGTCGCTTCGGTCGAGGCTTTGGGACTGCCATGGCGCGTCGCCTCCAACTCCTCGCACGCGGAACTAGCGGCGAAGCTCGGCCGCATCGGGCTCGACGCCTCCGGGCGGGTGCACAGCTTCGAGGACGTGGCGCGCGGCAAGCCGGCGCCTGACCTGTTTCTCGCAGCGGCGGCAGCCGAGCGTGTGCCGCCGGAAGCGTGCCTCGTCGTCGAGGACAGCCTGCTGGGCATCACCGGCGCCCGCGCGGCCGGGATGCCCGTCGTCGCCCTGGTACGCCACGGCGGCGACGCGGTGCACGAAGCGGCCGGCGCGCGCGTGATCCGCGAGTTGGCGGAGTTGGCGGGCCTGCTCCAGGGCCCGATGACCCCAGGGCTCGATGACCCCAGGGCTCCATGACCGCGGGCCCGATGACCGCGGGCCTGATAGGCCGTGGGCTTGATGATCGGCAACCTGTGATGGGTTTCAGACGATGAGTTTCCTCGCACCCTACCTGCTGTGGATCAAGGCGCTGCACGTTGTTGCCATGGTCGCGTGGATGA
>DAHUXX010000033.1 GCA_027306955.1 Acetobacteraceae bacterium
GTGAGCCCGATATCCTTGTTCAGCGTCAGCGCCGCGACGCCGATATTGACCCGGTCGAGGTATGAAATGACGAACCCGAGCGCCAGCAGGGGAATGATGCGGTTGCGCACCTTGCGGATGGTGCGTTCCTCGAACTGGGTCTGGGTTTCCTCCGCGCCGATCGTCATCGCTTCCATCCTACGGCCGCGTCCCCACGGGGCGGCTCTTGTTGACAGGTTCCCGTCTCGCCGGCGTTCCGGAGGCATCGCACGCGCCGCCGGGAGCCAAGCGGAACAGCGGCGTGGCGATTCGTCAACGACGCCGGGTTTGGCAAGCGGCGCCGGGCTCTGTAGGACAAGGCCTGTTACAACGCCAAGCCGCAGGTCCGGTCATGAACGAACCCCCGCTCGTCGATTGTCACGCGCATGTCTGGACCCGCGACATGCCCTTCATCGACAACCCGCGCCACACGCCGGACTACGATTTCACGGCGGAGGACTACCTGCGCCAGCTCGACGAGCACGGCGTGCAGCTCGCGGTGCTGGCGGGCGCGAGCCTGTTCGGCGACTACAACGATTACGCCATCGAGACGTTGCGGCGCCACAGGCGGCTGCGCGGCACGGTTGTCGTCAAGCCGTCGGTCGAGCGGATGGTGCTCGAGGACATGAAGCAAAACGGGGTCGTCGGCATACGGCTGATGTTCCGGGGCCTGGCGACGCTGCCGGACATCTCGGGCTACGAATACCGGCGCCTGTTCCGCCGCGTGCGCGATCTCGGCTGGCACGTCCATCTTCATACCGAGGGCGCGCGGCTGGCGGCCCTGATTGAGGTCCTCGAAAACACCGGCGTGACGCTGGTGATCGACCATTTCGGCACGCCCGATCCCCGCAAGGGTATCGAATGCGACGGCTTCCAGCGCATGATCCGCTCGATCGGGAAGGGCAACACCTGGGTGAAGCTGTCGGCAGGCTACCGCATCGGCGACACCGCCGCGGCAACCTATGCGCGCGAGCTGCTGCGCCGCGTGGGGTCGGAGCGGCTGCTCTGGGCGAGCGATTCACCCTTCGCCAGCTTCGAGACCTCCATGACCTACCGCAAGGCCATCGAGGATTTCCACGCTTGGGTGCCAGACGCGCTGGCACGGCGCAGGATCGGCGCCGACAATCCACTGCGGCTCTATTTCTCGGTGTGACGGAGCCGCGGTACCGCTTACCGCCGCCGGCGCCCGCCTCGGCTACGCGGCGCCGCAGAGCCCGCGGGCGACATCGAGCAGCACGTTGGCGCCCGCCACCAGGTCCTCCGCCGGCGTGTATTCGCGCGGGTTGTGGCTGATGCCGCCGATGCTGGGCACGAAGATCATCGCGGTGGGGCAGAGCCGCGCCATCATCTGCGCGTCGTGCCCGGCGCCGGAGGTCATGCGCCGGCACCGCAGCGCGCGCCTGGCCGCTGCCTGCTCGACCGCCGTGACGACGGCGCCATCGAAGGCGACCGGCGCGAAGCGTGCCAGGCGCTCGGTACGGATTGTCAGTCCCTCGGCCGCCGCCAACTCCTCCAGATAGCGCGCGAGCGCCGCTTCCTCCGCCTGCAGCCGCTCCTCGTCCGGGTCGCGCAGATCGACGGTGAAGCTGGCGCGCGAGGGACCGACGTTGATCAGGTTGGGCTCGAACACCATCGAGCCCACGGTCGCGACGGTAGGCGCGTTGCCGCGCGTGACGCGGTCGCGCAGGAAGGTCACCACCCGCGCCGCCGCCTGCCCCGCGTCATGTCGCATCGCCATCGGCGTGGTTCCGGCATGGTTGGCCTCGCCCTCGATCGTCACGTGCTGCCAGGAAATGCCCTGCACGTTCTTCACGGCGCCGAGCCGGCAGCGCTCGCGCTCCAGCACCGGCCCCTGCTCGACATGGATTTCGACGAATCCGTGAGGACGCATGAACCCCGGCTCGTGCGGGCCGGCATAGCCGATGCGCGCCAGCTCCTCGCCCAGCTTGGTGCCGTCCGTGCCCGTCGTGGCCAGCGCCTCCGCGACGTCGAGTCCGCCAGCATAGGCAAGCGAGCCGAGCATGTCGGGTGCGTAACGAACGCCCTCCTCGTTGGTGAACGCCGCCACCGCGAGTGGCCGAAGCGGTGTCGCCCCCGCGCCCTTCAGCGTCTCGATCACCTCGAGCCCGCTGAGCACGCCGAAGCAGCCGTCGTAGATCCCGGCATTGATAACGGTGTCGATATGCGAGCCGAGCATCAGCGGCGCGGCGTCCGCTTTGCCGGTCCGCCACAGCCCGAACATGTTGCCGACGCGGTCCACCATTACCTCGAGTCCCACCTCGCGCATCCACAGGGCGACGCGATCGCGCCCCTGCCGGTCCTGCTCCGAGGCCGCAAGGCGCGTCAGCCGGCCGTCGCCGTCCCGCCCGATCTCCCCCAGCGCCCGCAGGCGCGCGAGCAGGCGGTCGGCATCGATGGAAAGCTCAGTCATGGCGGGACTCCCGGAGAGGCAGACGGTCGCGTACGATCTGCACGAAGAAGTTGGTGCCGTGCGACAGCGCATGGTCGTTGAAGTCGTATTCAGGATTGTGCAGCGGCTCCGAGTCCTCGCCGTTGCCGATGAACGCGAAGCAACCGGGCGCGTGTTGCAGGAAGCGAGCGAAGTCCTCCGACCCCGTGTTGGCGGGGAAATCTTCGACCACGTTCTCGATGCCGGCGGCCTTGCGCGCCGCGGCCAGCGCCGCCGCCGCGGCATCCGCATCGTTGACGGTGGGCACGAACTCGCGCGTGTAGGCGACCTCACAGCCGAGCCCGTAGCTCGCGGCAATCCCCGCGGCGATACGCCGCATCTCCGCCTCGATGGCGGCGCTGACCTCGGTGCGGAAGCTCCGCGCGTCGCCAAGGATGTGGGCGGTTCCCGGCAGCACGTTGCGCGTGCCGTCCGTGAGCAGCTCCGTCACGGAGACGACCGTCGCCTCGCCCGGCGCGACGCGCCGCGAAACGATGGTCTGCAGGCTGAGGACGAGCGCGCAGGCCGCGACCAGCACCTCGCGCCCGGCATCCGGTCGCGAGGCATGCCCGCCCACGCCTTTGAGAACGATCGCGAAATTATCTTCGGCCGACATCACGGCGCCGGCCCTGGCGCGAAACGCGCCGAGCGGCAGGCCCGGCAGGTTGTGCAGCCCGTAGATCTCGTCTAAGGGAAATCGTTCCAGCAGCCCGTCCGCCAGCATCGCGAGCGCACCCTTGCCCCATTCCTCGGCCGGCTGGAAGACGAAGCGGACCGTGCCGTCGAACCCGCCCTCGGCTGCGAGGATTTTTGCTGCGCCGAGCAGCATGGCGGTGTGCCCGTCATGGCCGCAGGCATGCATCAGGCCCGGGCTTTGCGAGCAGTACGCCACGCTGCCCTGTTCGGTGATGCGCAGCGCGTCCATCTCGGCGCGGAGCGCGATGGAGCGGTTGGCGGTCCCGCGTCGCAGCGTCGCCACCACGCCGGTGCCGCCGACGCTCTCGACCACCTCGTCGAAGCCGAAGCCGCGCAACCGTTCTGCCACCAGCCGGCTGGTCCGGTGCTCCTCGAAGCCGAACTCCGGATGCGCGTGGAAGTCGCGCCGCCACGCCCGCAACTCGGCCCAGAACGCCTCGTCGATGCTCATCGTGTCCCCTTCCCAGCCGCCCGATCCGCCGTCTCCGGCGGTGGGCCGGCTAAGCGTGCTTCTCGCCGGACTTAAGGACGAGGTCGGGCATCGCGAGGGCAACGGCGAGCCCCACCGCGGCCAGCACCGCGCATGCACCGAACGACCACAGGAACCCGCTTGCGAGTGCGGCGCTTGCTCCCGCGCGCATCACCGGCGCCAGGCCCGCGAGCCCGCCATGGTCGCGCAGCGTACCGAGGTCGAGCGGTGGCAGGCCGGAGGCGGCGAGGGTGGAGGCGAAGCGTCCGGTGAGCAGCGCGCCAACCAGCGTCGAGCCGAAGGCGCCGCCCATGGCGCGCAGGAACAGCATCGCCCCGGTCGCGGCTCCCACATCGCGGCGCGCCGCGGCACTCTGCACCGTGACCAGGCTCGCCGGCATGCAGACGCCGACGGTGAGACCCACCAGCGCCATGTAGAGCACGAGCAGGCCGAGCGATGTGCCGGGCCCGGCGGTGGCGAGCAGCGCGAAACCCAGGACCGACGGCGCGAGACCGCCCAGCATGATGCCGCGCGTCTTGCCGTAGCGGCGGCAGAGCTGGCCGGAGATGATGGCGCCGAGCGTGTTGGTGCCGAGGAACGGCACGATCATGGTGCCGGAAACCGCGGCGTTGGCGCCGCGCGCGAGCTGGAAGAACAGCGGCAGCAGGAAGGTGGTGCCGAAGATCACGGCCGAGCAGGCGGCGGCGACGGCGATGCCGCCGGTGATGCCGCCATTGCCGAACAGGCGCGGCGGCAGCAGCGGGTCTGGCGCCAGGCGCTCGCGCACCACCAGCAGCACGAGCAGCACCAGCATTGCCGCCGCCAGCGCCAGCATCGGCGGCGCCGTCCAGGCATACAGCGTGCCACCCCAGCTCATCAGCAGCAGGACGGCGGTGATGACGGCGGTGAGCAGCGCGGCGCCCGCGTAGTCGATGCGCAAATTGCCGCCGCGCGGCTTGAGCAGCTTGAGCGCGCGGTTGGACAGGATCACCGCCAGGATGCCGATCGGCAGGTTGATCCAGAAGATCCACCGCCAGGAAAGCGCGACCGTGATCCAGCCGCCGAGGATCGGGCCGAACACGCTCGCGACCCCCCAGGTGCCGGCCATGTAGCCCTGGTAGCGACCGCGCTCGCGCGGCGCCACGACGTCCGCGATCGCGGATTGCGCCATGGTCATCAGCCCCGCGCCGCCGATCCCCTGCAGTGCGCGCGCGGCGATGAGCTGCATCAGCGACTGCGAGAGGGCGCAGAAACAGGAGGCACCGACGAACACGATGATGGCAGGGATGAGCAGGGCCCGGCGGCCATACACGTCCGAAAGCTTGCCGTAGATCGGCGTCGCCGCGGTCGAGGTCAGCAGATAGGCGGAGACGATCCAGGCCAAATGGTCGAACCCGCCGAGATCCGCGGCGATTGCCGGCACGGCCGGCACCACGACGGTCTGGTCGATCGCCGCCATCAGCATGCAGAGCAGGATGCCGAAGATGACGCGCTTGATCTCCGCGTGGGAGAAATGCGGCACGTCGTAATCGGCATCGGCGATGGAAGCGGCGAGGTCTTCGGTCAGGTTCGGGACGGGTGCGTCCATCGCGGGCTTCGCAGGTGCGGCATCGGGCTATCTAGCGTGGAGCCGCCGCGGCGCGCCATGCCGGTTCTGCACGGGTGCCGCCACGCCGCATGAGGGGTGAGGCCTTAAATAAGTGCGCCCGCCGGGGCCATGGTCCCCGGCGGGCGCCGAAGCGGGAAGTCGCCACCCGAAACGACCGCCCGCTGTAAGCGGCGGCGGTCACCCGAATGGCGAAAACCGAAACCTCGCCATTGACGCCAGCCTTGCTTTGCCGGCGACGGGAGCACCCCTCCGCCCCGCCGACACGCGTAAGATGCATCGCGCCCCTCGGACGATCCAGAAAACAATCGTTGTCTTATTTTAAGTTTGGTCACCCGCCTCGGATTCCGCTTTCGCCGGCGCGAAGCCCAAGGCTGCGCCGTTCATGCAGTAGCGCAGGCCCGTTGGCTTCGGCCCATCCGGAAAGACATGGCCGAGATGGCCACCGCAGCGTGCGCAATGCACCTCGGTGCGGGTCATGAACCAGGAACGGTCCGCGCTGGTGGCAATCGCGCCCTCGATCGGCGCCCAGAAGCTCGGCCAGCCGCTGCCGCTCTCGTATTTGGTCGTGGCCTCGAAAAGCTCGGTGCCGCAACCGGCGCAGGTGAACACGCCGGGACGTTTCTCCCGGTTGAGCGGCGAGGTCCCCGCGCGCTCCGTGCCGTGCTCGCGCAGCACGCGGAACTGCTCCGGCGTGAGCTTCCTGCGCCACTCCTCCTCGGTCATTGTCAGGCTCGCGGTCTCGGCCATGGATCACCTCCGGCTCTCGATGTGGTCGCTGATGCGCAAAGGGTCAACGCGCCGCGCGCGGATCCGTTGCGGGGCTCAGAAACCCCTGAATTCCGCGAACGAAGCCGCCGGCACGCGCTTGGTGCGCAGCGCGTTTGCAGGCGCCGATCTGTCCTCGTGGCCGATCGCCATGCCGCAGACGACGTGGTCCTGCTCGCTCACGCCGACCAGGCGGCGGATGGCGCGCGGGTGCTCGGCGAACACCGCCATGGGGCAGGTGTCGAGCCCGCGCGCCCGTGCCGCGATGGCAAGGCTCTGCAGGAACATGCCGAGATCGAGCCAACTGCCGATTTCGAGCCTGCGGTCGGCGAGCAGCAGCAGTCCGACCGGCGCGCCGAAGAAACGCAGGTTCCGCTCGACATGCACCCGCGCCTTGTCGCGCTCGCCGCGCGCGATGCCGAGCAGCCCGTAGAGATCCCAGCCGATCTTGCGCCTGCGGCCGATATACGGCTCGAACAGCGGCGATGGGTAATAGTCGTGCTCCGGCCCGTCCGGCTCGCCCCCACCCGCCAGGCTGGCCTGCCAGGCGGCGACGAGGTCCGCAGTGAAGGCATCGAGCGCCGCGCCTGCCAGCGCCAGCACACGCCAGGGTTGCATGTTGGTGCCCGAAGGCGCGCGAGCCGCGACATCGAGCAGATGCTCGACCACCTCGCGCGGCACCGGGTCCGGCAGGAAGCCGCGGACCGAGCGGCGGGAGAGGATCGCCGCCTCGGCCGCGTTCTCCGGCCTCACAGGCATGCGCCGATGCGCTCGCGCCCTGCCTCGTCGACCACGAGGCCGAGCTTGCTGCGCCGCCACAGCACGTCATCGAGCCCTCGTGCCCATTCCCTGCGGACGAGATGGCGCAGCTCCGCGCGCGAAAGGTCGGCGGCGAGCATGTCCTCCGCCCCCTCGTCCTCGAGGATGCCGGCAGCTTCGGTGCCATAAGCACGCGCGAGGCGGCGGATGGTGGCGGCGCTGAGCGCCGGGCGCAGCTCGCGCAGCTTGGTGGCGAGCGCCACGGCGCCGTCGCGCGGGAAATCGCCGCCAGGCAGCGGCGCCGTCGCCGTCCAGCCGGCGGCGAGGCCCGCGGCCGGCGGCAGGTGCGGCAAAAGCTTCTCCAGCGCCGCCAGCGCCAGGCGCCGATACGTGGTGATCTTGCCGCCGAACACATGCAGCGCCGCCGCACCTTCGCCGGTCTCGAGGTCGAGCACATAGTCCCGCGTCGCTTCCTGCGCGGCGGAGGCGCCGTCGTCGTAGAGCGAACGCACGCCCGAATAGGTCCAGACGATGTTCTCCGCCTTCACCGGCTCGCGGAAATATTCGCTGGCGGCGGCACAGAGATAGGCGATCTCCTCGGCGTCGATGCGCACCGCGCCTGGCTCGCCCGTGTAGTCGCGATCGGTGGTGCCGATCAGGGTGAAATCCTCCTGATACGGGATCGCGAAGATGATGCGCCGGTCGGCGTTCTGGAAAATATAGCAGCGCTCGTGCGCGAAGAGGCGCGGCACCACGATATGGCTGCCCTTGACCAGCCGCACCTTGGCTCGCGCGTTGTCGCGCACGACGTTGCCCAGCACCTCGCCCACCCAGGGCCCGGCGGCGTTGACCAGCGCGCGTGCCGCCACGTCGCGCGTACCCGCGCCGTCCTGCAGCGTGAGGTGCCACAGCCCCTCGGACCGCCGCGCGGAGACACAGCGCGTGCGCGTCAGGATCTCCGCCCCGCGCGCCGCCGCATCGCGGGCATTGAGCACGACGAGGCGCGAATCCTCCACCCAGCAATCGGAATACTCGAAGCCGCGGTGGAAGCCTGGCTTGAGTGGCACGCCCGCCTCGTCGTGGTCGAGAAGCAGCGTGCGCGTCGGCGGCAACCGCTTGCGCCCGCCCAGATGGTCGTAAAGGAACAGCCCGGCGCGCAGCATCCAGGCCGGTCGCAGCCCCCTCTGGTACGGCAACACGAAGCGCAGCGGCCAGACGATGTGCGGCGCGATGCCCCACAGCACCTCGCGCTCTGCCAGCGCCTCGCGCACCAGCCGGAACTCGTAATATTCGAGGTAGCGCAGCCCGCCATGAATCAGCTTGGTCGAGGCCGAGGAGGTGCCGGAGGCGAGGTCCGCCTGTTCCGCCAGCAGCACGCGCCAGCCGCGCCCGGCGGCATCGCGGGCGATGCCGGTGCCGTTGATGCCGCCGCCGATGATCGCGAGGTCGACAGGGGTCGTTGCGGAATTCATGCGGTCCGCATAGGAGCGCCGGCCCCGGCCGGCAAGACCGTGGCGCGGCATGCCCGCCTGCCCCTATGCTGGCGGCAAGAGGCGAGGGAGAAAACGGATGCTGGGCCTGATGCAGGACCACGAGCTGCTGATCAGCGGCATCATCACGCACGCCGCGCGCAACCACCGCGCGAGCGGCATCGTGGCGCGCACCTCCGACGGCGGAACGGTGCGCGAGACCTATCCGGAGGCGGAATTGCGCGCCCGCCGCCTCGCCCGCGCGCTCGGCCGCCTCGGCGTGAAGCCGGAGGAGCGGGTGGCGACCTTGGCGTGGAACGACCACCGCCACGTGGAACTCTACTACGCGATCTCTGGCGTCGGGGCGATCTGCCACACCGTCAACCCGCGGCTTTCGGTGGACGACATCGCCTACATCCTCAACCACGCCGGCGACGTGCTGCTGTTCGCCGACCCGATGTTCGCCCCGCTCGTCGCTTCCGTCGCGCCGCGCGTGCCGGCTCTGCGCCAGGTCGTGTTCATGGCGTCGCGCAAGGCGATGCCCGCGGAGCCCGCCGCCCTCTGCTACGAGGAACTGCTTGAAGACCCGATCGACGCCTGGCCGGTGTTCGACGAACGCTGCGCCGCCTCGCTCTGCTACACCTCGGGCACCACGGGGCGGCCGAAAGGCGTGCTCTACAGCCACCGCTCGACGCTGCTGCACGCCTTCTCCGTCGCGGTGCCGGACGTCATGGGCCTCGGCGCCACGGACCGCTGCCTGCCCGTGGTGCCAATGTTCCACGTCAACGCCTGGGGCACGCCCTATGCCTGCCCCATGGTCGGCGCCTCGCTGGTGATGCCTGGCCGCTACCTCGACGGCCCTTCGTTGGCGCGGCAGATGAACGAGGAGGGTGTCACCTGCACCTCCGGCGTGCCGACGGTCTGGCTCGGCCTGCTGCAGCACCTGCGCGCGAGTGGCGAGCGGCTCGCGACGCTCAACCGCATGCTGGTCGGCGGCTCCGCCTGTCCGCGCATGCTCATCGAGGGGTTCGCGGAATACGGCGTGCGCGTCGATCAGGGCTGGGGCATGACGGAGATGTCGCCTGTGGGCACCTACAACGGGCCCAACGCGGCGACGGCCGGACTCGACGCCACGGCCGCGATGCGTTTGCGCGAGAAGCAGGGCCGCGCCCTCTTCAACGTCGCGATGCGCATCGTCGACGAGAAGGGCAACGCGTTGCCGTGGGACGGCGTGCACAGCGGGCACCTGCAGGTGCGCGGCCCCTTCGTCGCCAGCGCCTATTACGGCGACAAGCCCGGCTCCGCGCTGGATGCCGAGGGCTGGTTCGCCACCGGCGACGTTGCCAGCATCGACGCCGATGGCTACATGGAGATCACGGATCGTTCCAAGGACGTGATCAAATCCGGCGGCGAGTGGATCAGCTCGGTCCAGCTGGAAAACCTCGCCGTGGCCCACCCCGCGGTCGCGGAGGCTGCGGTGATCGCGGCGCGCCACACCAAATGGGACGAGCGGCCGTTGCTTCTGGTGGTGACCAAGCCAGGCCAAAGCGTCTCGCGCGAAGCGATGCTCGCCTTCCTGGAGGGCAAGGTCGCGAAATGGTGGCTGCCCGACGACGTCATCACCGTGGATGCGCTGCCGCACACCGCGACCGGCAAGATCTCCAAGCTGACGTTGCGGGAGAAATTCCGCGACCATCTGATGCGCGAGGCCGCCGGTTGACGCGCCGGTAACCATCAGGGCGCAGCGTGAGCTCTCCGCAACGGAGCATCATGACATGACCAGCATCGGCCCGATCAGCCCGGTGAGCATCCTCAGCCCCGCCAACGCCGTGCAGTCCGCCGGCACCCAGGGGGTGCGCCACCACCCCCGCCAGGCCACCGCCTCCGACCCCGACGGCGACGGCGTCCCCGACACGCCATCGTCCAGTGTCACTTCCCCGGCGTCCGCACTGTCCGCGGCGCTCAACACAACGGCGTAACTACCTGCCGCCGCCGATCGGCAGCACCGCGCCGGCGATGTAGGAACTCTCCTCGGAAAGCAGGAACAGGATCGCGCGCGCGACCTCGTCCACTGTGCCCGCGCGACCCATCGGCACCACTGCCGCGAGCTGCGCGAGCCGGTCCCCAACCCCCGCCTTGGCGTGGATCTCGGTCTCGATCGGCCCGGGGGCGACGGCGTTGACACGTATGCCGGGCGGGGCAAGCTCCCGCGCGGCGCCGATGGTCGTGCTGTCCACCGCACCCTTGCTCGCGGCGTAGTGCACCCAGGTGCCGCCGCCACCGATCTCCGCCGCGCGCGAGGAGACGTTGACGATAACGCCGCCCTTGCCGCCGCGATCTTTCGCCATCCGCTTGATCGCCTCGCGGGTGGCAAGGAACATTCCGGTGATGTTGATCGCGAACACCTCCGTGAGCATCGCGCCGGTCACATCCTCGATCCGCTGCGCCGGGCCGGTGATGCCCGCGTTGTTCACGAGCCCGTCGAGCGGCCCGAGTTCGTGGTCCACGCGCGCGAAGAACGCGACGGTCTCTGCCTCGTCCGCGGCATCCGCGCGCATCGCGAACGCCCGCCGCCCGGCGGCGCGAATACCTGCCACGACCTTCTCCGCGCCCGCCGCGTTCGCCTTGTAGGAGATCGCGACATCCCACCCCCGCTCGGCCGCGAGCAGCGCCGTTGCGGCGCCGATGCCGGCGGAAGCGCCGGTAACCACGAGCACACTCACGCGGTCAGACCCTTCACGTTTGTCTCCATCGCTTCATTCCCGGAACAGCAGGGTGGCGCCGAACGCTTCCTCCGGACCGATGCGCTCACGCCCGCCGAGCACCGCGCGCGTGGCGGCAAGGTCGGCCACGCGGAACACCAGCGCCGCCATCGCCTCCTCCCGCGCATCGCCAAAGCCGCCGACGCGCGCGGCCGTCGCCTCGTGGTCAAGCACAAGGATGTCCGCAAGCCCGGCCTTGAGCCGGACGCCGCCCGCAACATTGCCGACCGCGCGCTCGCCGAACATTCGCGCGAACAGCGTCCCGAGCCGCGCCGGCTCGCGTGCCGCGACCACCACCTCCGCGACCGCGATTGCGCCGTTGGGATGGCTTCGCCAGGCATCGTCCCAAACCAGCTCGCGCGTGTGGTGCTGGCAGAAATAGAGCCGCCCGGCTGTCGTGGTGTCGTTACGAAGTCGCACCGTGGTGAAGCGCGCGTCGCGCGATCCGTGCGCCGTCGCCACCGGGCGGCAGAAGCTGCCCGGCTGCTCGTGGCCCACGCCCGCGTCGGTGAGCGCCTGTTCCGTCGCCGCGGCGTTCTCGGAGGCGAAGACAATACCGTTCACCCCCTGCGGCCAGGCAAGAACGTCCAATCTCGTGGTGTCGTGTGGTGCCCCGATCAGCTCCAGGTAGTCGGTGCCGAACATTGCCAGATGGTTGATCGAGCCCATCGTGTGATGCCCGCGCGGCGTGAGCGCGAAGCCCAGCCCGCGGAACCGCGCCTGCGCGGCATCCATCGCGTCGCGGACATTAATCACCACATGGTCGATTGTCGGTGTGAGCGTCATGGTCAGGGTTGCAGCGCCCAGTCCGCGGTCTCTGCGCCGGGGACGTAGTTGCGGTTGCTGACGTCGGGATTCCGGTTGACCAACACGCGCGCGAACATCGGGTGGCGCATGGAGCGCACCTCGTGCTCGATGCGCAGCAGCACGCGCCCGTCCGCGGGATCGACGATGTCGAGGAACCGGTACTGGCTTTCGTCGCTCTCCTCGGTGATCAGCCCGCGCTCGAGCAGGCGGCGATAGGGGCCGGAGAAATCCGCCAGCGTCACCTGGATATGGTTGCCGTCATAGGCCGCCTGTTCCGTATCCGCCTCGACAAAGCGCAGCTCCTCGGCGAGCCCCACCGGGATGCGCGCCGTGCTGCCCTCAAGGTGCGCCGGCGTACCCATGATCTCGCGGTAGAAGCGCACGATCCTCGCGGCGGTCCCCGGTTGGCAGGCAAGCTCCACATACGGCATGCCGAGCGCCGTGTCCCGGAAGCGCGCGGGATCGGGCGCGTGGATGCGCAGCCGGTTGCCCCAGGGGCTGGTCGCCTCGATGGCATCGCCGGCGCGCGCGAAGTCGAATTGCGTGCCGGCAAGCTGCGTGCGCACGCGCGTCAGCCGCCGCTCCAGCGCGTCGAGGTCGGGCATCACCAGCCCGACCACGCCGCGCAGCACCTGCGCCGGCCCGCTCGGCAGGTGAAACTGGCACCGCCCCGCGTTGATCCACATGTTGTCGATGGACGTCATGAGATACGGGTCGCGGGTGAGCCCGAGCCCGGTCACATAGAACAGCGTCGCGAGCCGCTGGTCCGGCACCCGCGTGTTGACGTGGCCGAACTCGACCAGGTTGCCGACATCCTGCGTCGCGCGGTCGTAGGCGTGATGCGGCGTGTTCATGCGCGCCTCCTAGCTCTTGGGCCGGTTGATGAAGGCGTCGATGGCGGCGGCGGTTTCCGGCGCCATCATGTTCTCCACCATCGCTTCGGCGGCGATCGCGTAGGCGCGCTCCAGCGGCGCCTCGGCCTGGCGATAGAAGGTACGCTTGCCGATCTCGATGGCGGTCCGTTCCTTGCCGGCGATCTTCTCCGCGAGCCTCATCGTCGCAGCCTCGAGCTCCGCCGCCGGCACCACGCGGCTCACCAGCCCCATCGCCAACGCCTCCGAGGCCGGAATGGAATCGCCAGTGAGCAGCATCGCGAGCGCCGCCTTGCGCGGCATCACGCGCGCGAGTGCCACGCCCGGCGTGGAGCAGAACAGCCCGAGATTGACGCCCGAGGTCGCGAACCGCGCATCCTCCGCGGCAACCGCGAGGTCGCAGGCGGCGACGAGTTGGCAGCCGCCGGCCGTCGCAATCCCGTGCACGCAGGCAATCACCGGCGCCGGATGGTTCACGATCGCCTGCATCATCCGCGAGCATTGCGCGAACAGCGCCGCCTGGAACTCCGCCGACGGGTTGGTCCGCATCTCGCGCAGATCGTGCCCGCCGCAGAACCCCGGCCCGTTGCCCGCGATCACCACCACGCGCGCGTCGCGTGCCGCATCCAGCGCTGCCTCGATTGCGCTCATCATCTCGACCGAGAGTGCGTTGCGCGCCCGCGGCCGGTTGAGCGTGATCCAGGCGATGGCGCCTCGCCGCTCGGCAAGCAGAAGATCCGCGGCAGCGATGTCCATGGCATGTCCTCCGTTCGCGACGCCGCCGCCGGTTTGACGGCAGCGGGCGCCCGGGGCGAGCATGCCACGACAAGGAGCCCACGCCCATGCCCCCCAAGACGAGCGAGAGAGTGGCCATCGTGGGTGGCGCAATCGTCGGCAGCGCGATCGCCTGGTTCCTGCGCGAGCTCGGCTTCTCGGGCGAGGTGATCGTCATCGAGCGCGACCCCAGCTACCGCTATTCCTCGACCGCCCTCTCCGCCGCCTCCATCCGCACCCAGTTTGGCTGCGCGGTGAACATCCACATGAGCCTGTTCGGCGCCGCCTTCCTGCGCGAGGTACGCCGCCACCTCGGTGCCGACGCCGATATCGGACTTGTCGAGCGTGGTTACCTGGTGCTCGGCGACAAGGACTCGGTCGCGGCCAGGCGGGAATGCGCCGCGATGCAGATCGCCGAGGGCGCGGCGATCGAGACCATGACGCCGGTCGAGGCCGCCTCGCGCTACCCCTGGCTCAACGCCGGCGACCTCGGCATCGCCACCACCGCCACGCGCAACGAGGGCTGGTTCGATGCCTGGGCCCTGCTCTCGGCCTTCCGCCGCGCCGCGCGGGCGCGCGACGTCATCTATGTCGAGGCGCGCGCAACCGGCTTCACCGTCCAGGCCGGCCGCGCCACCGGCGTGATGCTGGAGAACGGCACGCCCATTGCCGCCGATTGGTGCGTGAACGCCGCCGGTCCCGCTTCCGGCGCGCTCGTGCGCCCGCTCGGCATCGAGCTGCCGGTGAGCCCGCGCAAGCGCACCGTCTTCGTCATCCGCGCCCCGCTCGCCAACGCCGGCTTCCCCATGGTGTTCGACACCTCCGGGGCCTGGATCCGCCCGGAAGGCGAGGGCTTCATCTGCGGCATCGTGCCCGATGCGGCGCACGACCCCGACGCGACCGGCGATTTCGAGCCGGATTACACGCTGATGGAGGCGGTGCTGTGGCCGGCGCTGGCGCACCGCATCCCGGCGCTGGAACGGCTGCGCGTGGAGCGTGCTTGGGCGGGGCACTACGAGGTCAACGCGCTCGACCACAACGGCGTCATCGGCCCGCACGACGAGATCGCGAACCTCATCTTCGCCACCGGCTTCTCCGGCCACGGGCTGCAGCACGCGCCGGCGACCGGCCGCGGGGTCGCGGAACTGATCACCCGCGGCCGCTTCGAGGCGATCGACCTTTCGCCCCTCGGCTACGGGCGCATCCGCTCCCATGCGCCGATCGTGGAGAGCATCGTCTACTAGCCGCGCTGGGCTGGCACCCCACCCGACCGCGAGCGCCCGGGTTCGCGGGAGGTTTTGTTTTTTCCCTGCGGCGCACTACATAACCCGGGCCATGGATACGATCTTTCGCGGCGACTTGCGCAGCCCGCGTGGTCGTGCGCTGGCCTGGGCCGACAGCCTGCTCGTCGACCACGCCATCCTGCGCGTGGCATGGAGCAACTTCGGCGTCGTCGCGCCGGGCCGTCTCTACCGCAGCAACCACCCGACGCCGGGCCGGCTTGCCATGCTCGCCCGCCGGTATGGGCTGCGTACCCTGATCAATCTGCGCGGCCGCTGCGGCAACGGCTCCGACGCGTTGTCGCGCGCACAGGCGGCGCGGCTCGGCCTGCGGTTCGTGGACGCGCCGCTCTCGAGCGGCCGAGCGCCGCTGCGCGAGGAGGTTCTGGTCCTGGCCGACGCGCTGCTTGGCAGTCCGGAGCCGCTGCTGGTGCACTGCAAGTCCGGCGCTGACCGTGCCGGGTTCGCCGCCGCGGTGTTCCTCATCCTGCACGGGCGTGGCGTGGCCGAGGCGAAATGCCAGCTCTCGCTGCGCTTCGGCCATTGGCACCGCTCCCGCGCCGGCGTGCTCGACGCGTTCCTCGACGTCTTTGCCCAAGAAGCCGAGGGCCGCACGGATTTCCTCGACTGGCTGCGGGGCGACTACGATCCTGCCGCCCTCGGCAGCCAGTTCAACAGCAGTCACTTCGCGGATTTCGTCACGAGGCGGGTCCTGGCCCGCGAATAGCGAGCACCACGGAAGGAGACGCGCATGACGGTGTCGTTCTCCCTGCCGATCAAGCAATGGTCAGCAACGGTGGAGCCGCCCCACAGCATGATGCGCCGGCGGCGCGCTTGCATGGGCCACGAGGGCGGGGGACGATGCGCGCATGAACAGCCACAGCTTTGACATCCTGGTCGTCGGCGCCGGCATCGCGGGTGCCACCGCGGCGGCGCACCTGGCGCCGACCCATCGCGTGGGCCTGATCGAGGCGGAGGAGGCGGCGGGTTACCACTCCACCGGCCGGTCCGCCGCGATCTGGATCCAGAATTACGGCCCGCCCGATGTGCAGGCACTCACGGGGCTGTCCCGCCGCTTCTTCGAGCAGCCGCCGGAAGGCTTCGCCAACGCGCCGATCATGGCGCAGCGCCCGGTGGTCTTCCTCGCTCCGAGCGAGCAGGGGCCGATGCTCGACAGCATGCTGGCCGAAGGCACGGGGCTGCGCGAGATGGCGCTGCCGGCGGTCCGCCAGATGGTGCCCGCGCTGCGCGAGGGCTACGCGACCCGCGCCGCGATCGAGGACGACGCCTTTGACATGGACGTCGCGACCCTGCACCAGGGCTTCCTCAAGCTGCTGCGCCACCACGGCGGCACGCTGGCACTGCGCAGCCGCACCGGGCGCATCGAACGCACAGGAGGAAGCTGGGAGGTGGACATTGTCGGCGGCGGGCATTTCTCCGCGCCGATCCTGGTCGATGCCGCCGGCGCCTGGGGCGATGAGGTCGCGAAGCAGGCCGGCGTGAAGCCGCTGGGCCTGCAGCCGAAACGGCGCACCGGCGCCATCATCGACCCGCAGCCCTGGGACGCGCAGGGCTGGCCGCTGCTCAACGACTGCGACCACACCTGGTATTGCCGGCCGGAAGCGCGCACGCGCCTGATGGTCTCGCCGGCGGACGAGACCGACGTACAGCCGCAGGACATCCAGCCCGACGAGCTCGATATCGCCATCGGCATCGACCGCATGCAGCAGGCGCTGCGGATCGACGTCCAGCGCGTGGAACATTCCTGGGCCGGCCTGCGCACCTTCACGCCGGACCGCAGCCTCGCCTTCGGCTGGGACGGCGTAGCGGAAGGCTTCTTCTGGTTCGTTGGCCAGGGCGGCTATGGCATCCAGACCTCGCCGGCCGCGGGCAGGCTCGCCGCCGACCTCATCCTCGGCCGTGATCCCGGCGAGGCCGCGTCCGTCGTGGCCCTGGTCGACCCACGTCGTTTCAAGTGATCAACCGATGAGCCGTTTTGCCTGATGTCGATCCGCGCGGCGCTCACGCACCGGACACGCTATCGCTACGAACGCCCGGTTGCGCTCGGGCCGCAGACCATCCGTCTGCGCCCGGCGCCGCACGCACGCACGCCGGTCCTCGCCTACACGCTCAAGGTCGAGCCCGAGCCGCATTTCCTCAACTGGCAGCAGGACCCGCAGGGCAATTTCCTCGCCCGCGTCGTCTTCCCAGAGCGCGTCACCCGTTTCGACGTCACCGTCGATCTGGTCGCCGACATGGCGACCATCAACCCGTTCGACTTCTTCCTCGAGCCCCAAGCCGAAACGTTTCCTTTTGCTTATGATCCACTGCTCGCCGAGGAGCTGGCGCCGTTCCGCCAATGCGTGCCCGCCGGGCCGCTGCTCGCCTCCCTCGTCGCCGAGGCCCGCGCCATGGCCACGGGCGAGTGCCGCACCATCGACCTGCTGGTCGGGCTCAACCGCGCGGTGCTGGCGCGCGCTGGCTACATCGTGCGCATGGAGCCTGGCGTCTGGGAGCCGGAGCGCACGCTGGCGGAGGCGCGCGGCTCCTGCCGTGATTCGGCCTGGCTCCTGGTTCAGCTCCTGCGCCATCTCGGCTTCGCCGCGCGGTTCTGCTCCGGCTACCTGATCCAGCTCGTTGCCGACATGAAGCCGCTGGAAGGCCCCGCGGGCCCCGGTGCGGACTTCACGGACCTGCACGCCTGGGCGGAGGTCTACCTGCCCGGCGCGGGCTGGATCGGCCTCGACGCTACCGCGGGCCTGCTCGCGGGCGAGGGCCACATCCCGCTCGCCGCCACGCCGGCGCCGCAATCCGCGGCCCCCATCTCGGGCCTGGTCGAGAAGGCGGAAACCCAATTCGACTTCGAGATGACTGTCCGGCGCATCGCCGAGACACCGCGGGTGACCAAGCCAGTCTGCGAGCGTGCCTGGCAGGACATCCTTGCTGCCGGCCAGCGCGTCGATCGAGCGCTCGCGGCCGGCGGCATGCGGCTCACCATGGGCGGCGAGCCGACCTTCGTTGCCGCCAGCGATTTCGAGGCGCCGGAATGGAACACCATGGCCCTCGGTCCCACCAAACGCGGCTACGCCGGCAAGCTCATCCGCCGTCTCGGACCGCTCTGGGCACCGGGCGCGGTGCTGCACCACGGCCTGGGCAAGCAGTATCCCGGCGAGCAACTTCCGCGCTGGGCCCTCACCTGCCTTTGGCGGCGCGATGGCGACAGGGTGTGGAACGACGCGGCACTGCTCGCCGACCCCGACCAAGACCGCGGCGACGCCGACGTGGCGCTGGCGGCGCGCTTTGGCGCAACCCTCGCCCAGCGATTGCAGGTCGATCCCGCCCTGCTGCGCCAGGCGCACGAGGACATCCACTACTATCTCTGGCGCGAGCAGCGGCTGCCCGCCAATGTCGTCGTCGAGGACAACAGGCTGTGCGACCCGCTGGAACGCGCGCGCATGGTGCGGGTCTTCACCCAGGGTTTGGCGGCACCGGTCGGCTCCGTGCTGCCGCTGCGCCGCGTGTCGATGGACGGCGCGCGGCGCTGGCAGGGCGGGCGCTGGTTTTTCCGCGACGACACGCTGTTTCTTGTGCCCGGTGACAGCCCAATCGGACTGCGCCTGCCGCTGGAAAGCCTGCCCTGGATCGATCCCGCAACGATCGAGCAAGTGTTCGAGCGGGACCCGCAAGCCCCGCGCGAGGTCTTTCCGCCGCAATCCGCGCTGCGCCGGCGCGCCGGCCCAGGCGCGCCGATTGACGGCTTCCGCCCCATGGCGCAGGACCTCCCGGTCGTCGGACCGCACGACGCCGCGCTGATCCGCACCGCCCTCTGCGTTGAGCCGCGGGAAGGGCTGCTGCACGTCTTCCTCCCCCCGCTCACCGCTGCCGAGGACTGGCTCGATCTCATCGCGGCGGTCGAGGCCACCGCCGCCGACCTCGCCCGCCCCGTGGTGATCGAGGGGTACCTGCCACCGCACGACGACCGGCTCGAGCGTTTCAGTGTCACGCCGGACCCGGGTGTGATCGATGTCAACGTGCATGCGGCCGGCGCCTGGCCGGAGATGGTTGAGCGTACCGAACAACTCTACGGGGTCGCGCGTGAAGTGGGCCTCGCTACCGAGAAATTCATGCTCGACGGCCGCCACGTGGGCACCGGCGGCGGCAACCACGTGGTGATGGGTGCCTCCGAGGCGCACGACTCGCCCTTCCTGCGCCGCCCCGACCTGCTGAAAAGCCTGCTCGGCTTCTGGCACAACCACCCGTCGCTGTCGTTCCTGTTCAGCGGCATGTTCATTGGCCCCACCAGCCAGCACCCGCGCGTCGACGAGGCGCGCAACGACGCGCTGCGCGAACTGGAGATCGCCTTCTCGCGCGTCACTCCCTTCGCGCACACGCCGCCCTGGATGACGGACCGCCTGTTCCGCAACATCCTCGTGGACATGACCGGCAACACGCACCGCACCGAGTTCTGCATCGACAAGATGTTCGACCCGTCCAGCGCCTCCGGTCGCCGCGGCCTGGTCGAGTTCCGCGCCTTCGAGATGCCGCCGCACGCGCGCATGGCCGCGGCTCAGGTGCTGCTGCTGCGCTCCGCCATCGCCGCGTTCTGGCAGACCCCCTACGAGCGGCGCCTCGTACGCTGGGGCACGCGGCTGCATGACGACTTCATGCTCCCGAGCTTCTGCGAGGCGGATTTCCGCGACGCGCTGGAGGAGCTGGGCCTGCTCGGCTTCCCGCTCGACCCCGCCTGGTTCGCGGCGCATCTCGCCTTCCGCTTCCCGGAGGTCGGCACGGTCGCCATCGGCCCCGCGCAGCTCACGATCCGCAACGCGCTCGAACCATGGCACGTGCTGGGCGAGGAGCAGGCGGCCGGTGGCATGGCACGCTACGTCGATTCGTCAACGGAACGGGTCGAGGCACGCGTTTCCGGCTTTTCGCCGGAGCGCTACGTGCTCGCCTGCAACGGCTGCGCGGTGCCGCTCTCGGGGCTGGAAACAGCCGGCACCTATGCCGGCGGCGTGCGCTTCAAGGCCTGGGCGCCGCCGAGCGCGCTGCACCCCGCGATCGGCGTGCAGACGCCGCTGGTGTTCGACCTCTGGGACCGCTGGAGCGGGCGCAGCCTCGGCGGCCTCTCCTATCACGTCGCGCATCCCGGCGGGCGCAACTACGAGACCTTCCCGGTCAACGCCAACGAGGCGGAGGCCCGCCGCCGCGCCCGCTTCTTCCCCTTCGGCCACACGCCGGGCCCGATGTCCGAGCCCCGTGCCGCCTCGGACCACGAGCACCCGCGCACCCTGGATTTGCGCCGCTTCGCGTGACAGGCTGCGCCTGCGCAGGTTGGGGAAATATCCAGGATGGACGACGATCTCAGGCAGGCGGCCCGTGACTTCCTGATCCGCTACGGCGGCGACGATTTCCCCGACTTCTTCGTCTCCGCCAAGGGCACGATCGTGCGCGACCGCACCGGCCGCGAGTATCTCGATTTCACCTCCGGCCAGATGTGCGCGACCATCGGCCACAACCACGACGCCATCGTGGAAGCGGTCAGCCGCGCGGGGCGCAAGGCGTTCCACCTTTTCAGCGGCATGATCCCCGAGGCGGTGCCGCAACTCGCGCGCACGCTGGCGCGGGAGTGGCTGCCCGGCGGCATCAGCCGCTCGATCTTCGTCAACACCGGCTCCGAATCGAACGAGGTCGCGCTGCGCATCGCCAAGATGGCGACCGACGGCTACGAGGTGCTGGTTCTGGGCGGCTCCTGGCATGGGGTCACCGGCGGCGCCAGCGGCCTCTCCATGGCCAGTGACCGCCGCCACTACGGCGTGCCGACGCCCGGCGTCTTCGTCATTCCGGAACCCAACGCCTACCGCCCCTACATCCCGGCGCCGACCGAGGAGGAGGCCGCCCTCGCCAACCTCGACCTCGCGCTCAAGATGTTCGACATGCAGTCCTCCGGGCGCGGCGCCGCCATTGTCGCCGAGCCGGTGATCAGCGCCGGCGGCGTGCTGGTGCCGCCCAAGGCCTTCATGCAGGCGCTGCGCCGTGCCGCCGATGAGCGCGGCATGCTGCTCATCTTCGACGAGGCGCAGACCGCGTTCGGCCGCATCGGCGCAAAGACCGGCGCGGAATATTTCGGCGTCACCCCGGACATCATCACCATGTCCAAGACGCTCGGTGGCGGCCTGCCGCTGGCGGCGGTGGCGACCACCCCCGCGATCGAGGAAAGGATCCACGAGCGGCACTTCACCTTCTACACCTCGCACGTCTCCGACCCGCTGCTCGCCGAGGTCGGACTCGCCGTGCTGCGCGTGATCACCGAGGAACGGCTGGTCGAACGCGCGAACACCATGGGCGCCTATCTGCGCGCCCGGCTGGAGGAGCTGCAGCAGCGCCACGAGGCGATTGGCGATGTGCGCGGGCTCGGCCTCCTGCTTGGTGTCGAGCTGGTGGAGGACCGGCAGACCCGCAAGCCGGCGCACCGCCTGGGCGCGCTCACCACGCAGAAATGCCTGGAACGCGGGCTCAGCATGAACATCCGCCGCCGTCCCGAGCGCGGGTCCGTCTGGCGCATCGCTCCGCCGCTCACCGTCTTGCACGCGGAGATCGACCGCGCGGTGGAGATTCTGGGCGGCGCCCTCGCCGACAGCCTGGACGAGCTGGCCCGCGCCAACTGACCGCTTGCCATTCGTTCTTTGTGCCGTCACGCTGGACAGAACGAAATGGGGGAAGCGGATGCGCGCAAGCTTGGTCGCGTGGGTCGTGGGCCTGGTGGTCCTGACGCTGCTCTATGTCGCGGGCACGCCGCTATGGTTCAACGCCGCCGCCCCGCCCATACTTGGCCTGCCGCCCATCGTCTTCTGGTTCGTCCTGCTGCCGGCCGTGAGCCCCGTCCTCATCGGGTTCGTCTATCTCGTCGATCGTTCCGCCGGCGGCGTCGGTAACAGCGAGGGTGAACAATGAGCGAGACCGCCGCCATCCTCGCCTTCGTCGCCCTCGGCGTGCTGCTCGTCACCTGGATCGGCATACGCGGCGGGTCCAAGGCATCCTCGACGTTGGAAGGCTGGGTGCTCAACTCCCGCCTCATGGGCCCGGTGCTGGTCTGGTTCCTGCTCGGGACCGAGATCTACACCTCGTTCACCTTCCTCGGCCTCGCCGGCTTCGCCTACGCGCGCGGCGGCGGCGTGTTCTACAACGTCGCCACCAACGACGTGGCCTACGCCTTCGGCTTCTTCGTGCTGCCCGCGGTGTGGCTCATCGGCCGGCGCTTCGGCTACCTCACCCAGGCGGATTTCATCGCCGGGCGCTACGGCAGCCAGGGGCTCGGCATCCTTGTCGCCGCCGCCAGCGCGGTGATCCTGATCCCCTATATCGACCTCAACATCCAGGGCCTGGGCGCGATCCTGAAGGTGGTCTCGGGTGGCGCGATCAACCTGCGCCTCGCCGAGGTGATTGCCTTTCTCGTGCTGGCCGTCGCGGTCTACGCCGGCGGCATCCGCGGCAATGCCTGGCAGGCGGTGATCAAGGACGTGCTGATGTTCGTGGCCATCGCCGCGCTGTTCGTCGTCGTGCCGCTGCATTTCTTCGGCGGCTTCGGCGCGATGATGAAGAAGCTCGGCAGCACCGCCGCCGCGCACGTCGTCATCCCCGGCCACGGCTCGAAGGTCGGCGTCCCGTGGTTCATCAGCACGGTGCTGCTCACCGGCTTCGGGCAGTGGATGTGGCCGCAATGGTTCGCCGTCGGCTTCACCGCGAAGGGGCCGCGGACGTTGAAGCTGCAGGCGGTGTTCATGCCGCTCTACCAGGTGGTGAAGGTCGCCGTGATCCTGATCGGCTTCGCCGCGGTGCTGATCTTCGCCGGCCAGAAAGTGCCGGGCAACGAGGTGGTGATGCGGCTGGCGGAGCGGAGCTTCCCCGGCTGGTTCCTCGCCATCTTCGTGCTCGCCGCGGTGCTCTCGGCGATCGTGCCGGCGGGCTCGATCATCGTCACCTCCTGCACGCTCATCGCGCATAACGTGGTGGCGAAGCTGCGCCCGGCCACCTCCGAGCGCGCCGTCTTCGTGCTCACCCGCTGGCTTGCCTTCCCGGTGACGCTGGCGGCCCTCCTGCTCGCCATCGCCGCGCCGGCGCTGATCGTGGTGATCCTGCTC
>DAHUXX010000052.1 GCA_027306955.1 Acetobacteraceae bacterium
GCGGCGGGTCTGGCCTGGCGCCTCACCCAGGCAGTGGCCCGCTGCTGTTTCGCCGAATGGCGCGAACTCGGCCTCGCCCCACTTGGAATGGCGCTCGCCATCAACATGCCGCTCGACGCGATGCTCCGCCGCGGCACCGCCGCCTGGATCGAGCGCGAGCGCAAGGCGGCCGGCATTCCCGCGAACATGCTGATCCTGGAACTCACCGAGAGCCGCCCGGTCACCGACATCCCGGCGCTGCGCGAGGCGGTGCAGCGGCTGCGCGACCTCGGCTACCGGCTCGCGATCGACGACGTCGGCCCCGCGGCGCGCGCTCCGGAAAACCTGCTCGACATGCCCTTCGCCGCGCTGAAGCTCGACAAGGATCTGGTCGCCGAGGTTGGCGAGCCGGGTTGCGCCCGTAAATTCGTGGACCGCGCGATCGCCGCGGCGCGCGTCGCCGGCATGCGCGTCGTCGCCGAGGGCATCGAGGACCGCGCCACCTGGGAGCGCATGCAGGCGCTGGGCGTGGACGAAGGCCAGGGCTTCGTCATCGCCCGTCCGCTCACCGCCGAGGCGCTACCGGGCTGGCACCGACGCTGGCTCGGCACCCACGCCACGCACTGAGCCGCCGGCCGGTTCCTCCACCAGATAGCGCCACCCGTCGGGTCCGAGCGCGATCGGCGGCGCGCCGGGAGCCGTGCGCATCGCCCAGTGCCGCCCCTCGCGCGCGACCGTGACCGGGACGAGCGTCGCATGGCGATAGCGGCCCGGCGCGGCTGGCCGTGGCGGCGCGGGGGCGGCGGCGCGCCATGCCTGAAGGATGCGCTTCGCCCGCTCAAGCTCGGCGCGGCGTGCGTCCGGCAGGTTCCGCCCGGCGCGGTTGGCGAAGAACGTGACCATGCGGATCGCGGCCCCCAGTCCGCCAGGGGAGACGTCGGGCCGCGCCATGGTCGCCGCGATCTCCTCCGCCCGCGCGGCGAACAGCCCGGAGGGCGGGAAGGTCGAGACGGTCCCGACCCGGCCGGACCACCGCCGTCCGCCCCGCTCCGCCTTGCGCGCCGCACCCGCACCCCGTCGCATCGTGGCAGCGAGCGCCATCGGCGGTGCCGCGCGCAATGATTTCCGTCAACCGTACAGGCCCGTCAACCGTAGGGGGCGCCCGGCCCGCGTCGGCGCGGCCGTGTCAGTCGTCGCGGTGTACCCGCTCCATGCGCTCGTGGCGCTCCTGCGCCTCGATCGACAGCGTCGCGATCGGCCGCGCCTCCAGCCGCTTCAGCCCGATCGGCTCGCCGGTTTCCTCGCAGAACCCGTAGGTCCCCGCCTCCACCCGCGCGAGCGCCTGGTTGATCTTGCTGATCAGCTTGCGCGCCCGGTCGCGCGTGCGCAGCTCCAGCGCCCGGTCGGTCTCGACACTGGCGCGGTCGGTGATGTCGGCCTCGTGGATCCCTCCCTCGGAGAGGCTGGCCAGCGTGCCATCCGCCTCGCGGAGCAGGTCGGCACGCCAGCGCAACAATTTCTGCCGGAAATACTCCATTTGCAGGGGATTCATGAACTCTTCGCCCTCGGAAGGACGGTAGTCCGGGGGCAGCGTGATCATCATGCGTCGCGTTCCCGTCGTCACGAAACCCAAAGCCGACGCCACAGCCATCCGGCGCCTCATCCCCGTGCAAGGATGGGCGGGCTTATAGAGACGTGTTGCTGACGCGCCAAGGGGTTGCGCGCCATCTTTCGCGACATTGCACGGAAGTGACACGCGCCCGCAGGCGGATCTCGGCCAACAGCGCCGCGAGCGGCGGCTCGGCCGGCGGTGTGGGCTGGGTCGCGAGCGCGTCCAGCGCCGCAACCGCCGCCACCTCGTCGCCTGCCAGCATCGCACGCTGCACGGCCGCGAGCGCCGCCAGCAGCGCATCCGCGTGCCGCCGCGCCGCCCGTCCGGGGCCGCGCCGCCCGCCGCGCTCCTCCAGCGCATCCGGCACCGCGGCGATCGGCACCGCGGCGATCGACGGCAGCGCGAACGCCCCCGCGACAGGCCGCGGCGCCGTGGCGAAGCCCATCGCATAGCGCGCCTCCACCCGCATCCGATCCACCGTCATGGGCGCCTCCCGCGCCGGAAAACCCTGCCGCCCGGCAAACGCTGCCCAGGCGGCTCGTCCGCCGCGGCGCGGAAAACCCCTGGGAATCCACACGTTCGCGCTGGCACGATCCTCGCCTGTGCCGGGTATGACCCGGCGCAAGACCATGGCCCCGCGATGGTTGACGAGAGGTTTCCAGCGCCTCTCCCCGACCCTCCTCTTCATCCTCGTCCTGGCCGCCGCGATGCTCGCCGCCCTGCCCGCGCGGGCCCAGGTCCGCATCAAGGACATCGCCGACATCGAGGG
>DAHUXX010000067.1 GCA_027306955.1 Acetobacteraceae bacterium
CAACGACGCCGCGTTCGCCGCATCCCGCGCCCGGCGGCTGGCGCGCGCCGGTGCCTCCCGCCGCGCCGTGGCCGCCCACCTCGCCGCCCGCGGCGTCAGCGCCGAGATCGCGGAGGCCGCTGACGCCGACGGCGAGGACCGCGATTTCACCGCGGCGCTCGCCTATGCGCGCCGCCGCCGCATCGGGCCCTTCGGGGCTGGCGGCGACCGGCTGAAGGAACTGGCGAAGCTCGCCCGCGCCGGGTTTTCGCGCGCGGTGGCCGAGCGCGCGCTCGCGACCGATCCCGAGACCGCCGAAGCCATCCTGCTGGCTGCCAGACGCGCGTGAGTCAGCGCGCGTGAGCCAGCCGGTCACCTTCACCTGGGCGGGGTTCCGCCGCGGCATGCGCCTGTCCCTGCCGCTGCTCATCGGCACCGCCCCGTTCGGCGTCGTCTGCGGCATCGTGGCGCAGGGCGTGGGGCTCTCCTACCTCGAAACCTTGCTGATGAGCGTGTTTGTCTACGCCGGCTCGGCGGAGCTCGTGGCGATGGCCACCTGGGCGCACCCCGCCTCCCCGCTCGCCGCCGGGTTCGCGGCGATGGTGGTCAACCTGCGCCTCGCGCTGATGGGCCCGGTGCTCGCGCCCTGGCTCGACAGGCTGCGCGGCTGGCGGCTGTGGGGCAGCCTGTTCGTGATGGTCGACCAGAACTGGGCGCTCTCGGTGCGCGCGATGAACGAGGGCGAGCGCGACGCGGCGCAGCTGGCCGGCATGGGCGTGCCGATGCTGGCGGGCTGGATCGTGACCTCCATGCTCGGCCGCGTCCTCGGCGCGGGGCTGCGGCCGGCGCCGGGCCACCCGATCTTCTTCGCGGCGCTGGCGGTGTTCATCTGCATGCTGGTCACGCTGTGGCGCGGAAGGCAGGACGTGCTGCCCTGGGCAGTTGCGGGTGGCGTGGCGCTGGCGACCTTACGGCTGCTGCCGCACACGAGCTGGTACATCGTGGCGGGCGCCATCGCCGGCAGCCTCGCCGGCGCGGTCCGCGACCGGATGCGCGCATGAGTCTCGCGCCCGCGACCCTCGCCGCGATCGTCGCCATGGCACTCGCGACCTATGGCTGCCGCGCCGGCGGCTACCTGGTGTTCACGCGCATCCGCCCGACGCCGTTCCTGCGCGCCGTGCTCACCTACATCCCGGGCGGGATCTTCATGAGCTACGTCACGCCGGCGCTCGTGCATGGCGGCCTGCCGTCCTTCGCTGGGGCCGCGGTGACGGTCGGCGCCATGGCCGCCACGCGCAACCTCGCGGTCGGCATCTTCCTCGGCACCGCCGCGGCCTGGGCGGTCTGGGTGCTGCGGTGAGGCGGTGGCTCGCCGGGCGCGTGCTGGCTGGCCCCATGCTGGCTGGCCTGTGCGCGACGCTGCTCGGCGTCGGCCTGCAGCGCTTCGCCTATTCGCCGTTGCTGCCGGTGAGGGTGGCGGCGCGCTGGCTGACCCCGGGTGCCGCCGGAGCGTTGGGTGGCGCCAATTTCGCGGGCTACCTCGTGGGCGCGCTCGCGGCCGGCTGGACGGGACGGTTGCTCGGCGTGCGGCGGGCGCTGCGCGGCGCGATGGCGGTTGCCGCGCTCTGCTTCCTGCTCTGCGCCCATGATGGCGGGCTGCTCTGGCTGCTGCCCTGGCGCACGCTCGCTGGCGTCGCGGGTGGCACGCTGATGGTGCTGGCCGGCCCCGCGGTGCAGGTCTCCGTTCCGGCGTCGCAGCGCCCGCGGGCCGGCGGCGTGATGTTCGCGGGCGTCGGCAGCGGCATCGCGATCGGCGCCGCCATCGTGCCGCTGCTGCTGCCCTGGGGTGTCGCGGCCACCTGGCTGGTCCTGGCGGCGACCGCCGCGGCGCTCGCCCTGCTGGCGTGGCGGCACGTGCCGGACGTGGCGGCACCGGCCGACCCCGGCCTGCCGCGCCTGCCGCGCGCCGCGTGGCGGCTGATCCTCTCCTACGCCGTCTCCGCCATCGCGATCACGCCGCACATGCTGTTCTGGCCGGATTTCATCGCCCGCGGCCTCGGCTGGGGCGTGCGCGCGGGCTCGCTCGCCTGGCTCGGCTTCGGGCTGGCCGCGATCGCGGGGCCGGGCCTGTTCTCGGCGCTGGCGATGCGCCTCGGCACGGTTGCCGCCTATCGCGTGAGCGTCGCGATCCAGGGGCTTGCGGCGCTGCTGCCCGTCCTGCTGCCCGCCGTGCCGGTGCTGGCGCTCTCGACGCTGCTCGCCGGCAGCAGTGCGCTGGGTGCCACGACACTGATGATTCCCGCAGGCCGCGAACTGGCCGGGGATCGCGCGCCGGCGATCTGGCGCCTCGGCACCGCCGCCTGGGGGGCGGCGCAGACCGCAACGGGTTTCGCGCTTGCCGCCCTGCTCGCCGCGACCGGCTCGCACCGGCCGCTGTTCGCTGTCGGTGCCGCCGCTGGGCTCCTCGGCGCCCTGCTGGTTCCCAAAAAAAAAGGGCGGCGCCGAATGGATGGATGGCGCCGCCCCCGAGGTGCCGCGGCCAGCAACCCCGGGGGGCGGGGCGCCGCGGATTGGGAGGGAGTCCTGAAGCCGCCCAACGGCCTCGTGCACTGTCTACGGGGGTCGCGTCATTCCAACGTGAATTCCTGCGACGCTTTTGCGTGAAGAGGCGCGATGCCGCTCCGCTCGGGGCGCATGGTCGGCATGGGATTCCCGGTTGGCGGCCCTCGCGGCTGGCTGCCGGGGCCGTCCTCCCGGTTTTTCTGGAGTGTTGCCGCCCGACTCTGATATGGGTCGGCAGCCATGCTCCACAGGCTATTGTTGCGATTTGCCTTGCTGGCCCTGCCGGCGTTCCTGGCGGCCTGTGCTTCCGGCCCCGGGACTGGCCCCTTCGTCGCGGGCGAGAGCTATCATCCCGGCCTGCAATGCGCGCCGTTCGCCAACCAGCTTTCCGGCATCGCACTCTATGGCGATGCCGGGACCTGGTGGCGCGAAGCCGTGGGGCGCTACCGGCGCACCCACGTCCCCGAGGTCGGCGCGGTCCTGGTGATGAGCCGCCAGCCGCGGCTGCCGGACGGGCACGTCGCCGTCGTTTCCCGCGTGATCGGCGCGCGCGAACTCGACGTGATGCAGGCGAACTGGGAGCCCGGAATGGTCGACGAGGACCAGCTCGTCATCGATGTCTCGCCGGACAATGACTGGACACAGGTGCGGGTATGGTGGCCGCCGGCGCACAGCATGGGCATCACCACCTACCGCGCCGATGGCTTCATCCTGCCGCCGAGCCCGGCAACGCATGCGGAACTGGTGCGCGCGGTGGGCCCCGCGGCACGGCTTGGCATGGTCACCGTGGGCCGGCCGCCGCCGCGTGCCCGCCTGGTCGCCGGCGGCTGAAATCCTGCGCGGAACCAAGGCGGGCGGATCGCGATCGTCGCGGAGGCGAAACATGGCTTGCATCGGGCGCAGGGCCAGTCCATGTGACGCGGCCAAGGGGACTGCTCCCCTGCTAGGAGGATCGGATGGGTTCGTTCAGCATCTGGCACTGGATGGTGGTGCTGCTGGTCGTGATGCTGCTGTTCGGCGGCGGCAAGGTCAGCAACCTGATGGGTGACTTCGCCAAGGGGATCAAGGCGTTCAAGAAGAACATGGCGGAGGAAGACGACGCCTCGATGGAGGCCTCGGCGAACAAGCCGGCCGGGTCCATCACCAGCGCCAGCCCGGCGGGAACGCAGGCCAACACGCAGGCCACCACCTCCGCCCACCAGGGTTAGGATCGGGGCAGGGTTTGACGGTCGAACGCGCGACCCGCCCGGCCGGCGGCCCAGCCGCCGTTCGAGAAACCCGCGCGGCTCTCCTGCTAGGAGGAAGCCATGGATGCGTTCAGCATCTGGCACTGGTTGGTGGTGCTGCTGGTCGTGGTGCTGTTGTTCGGCGGCGGCAAGGTCAGCGGCCTGATGGGTGACCTCGCGAAGGGCATCAAGGCATTCAAGAAGACCATGGCGGCGGACGACGACGCCTCGATGGAAGCCCCGGCGCCCAAGCCGCCGGCCTCCGTCACCGGTACCAGTGAGCAGCCTGGCGCGCAGGCGCCCGGCACGAAAGAGACGACCTCCTCCCGCCAGGGTTAGGAGGCGGCGATCGGCCGCGGCCGCGTGCGCGGCCGTCGAGAGCCGGATCGGGAACCGCGAAGCCACTGCCGCCCCTCCGCGACCGGGTGCACGACAGATAGCACGCAGGAGACCGCGGCGTTGCTTCGCCTGACATCGGTGAGTGGATTTCGCGGCTCCCGGCTTGAACGGGTGCTCTTGGCGAATGTGCCCTTTCCGTGCCATCGGCGCGGAAAGGATCGCGTTGCCGCGCCTTGTGCCACGAACCCGCTGGAGCCAGCATGAAGCATACGCTTGCCGCTACGCCCGAGACCGTCCGCTGGGGCAGCTTCGACGCCGCCTACAAGCCGGTGCTCACCGTCGCTCCTGGCGATACCGTCACGGTGGAATGCGTCTCCGGCTCGCCAGAGGTGATGCCGCCGCCCGGCTCCGGCATGGCGATCCCACCGGCGTTGGCGGCGATCCACGCCGCCGACCTGCCGCGCATGGGCGGGCACATCGTCACGGGGCCGGTCGCGGTCGCGGGGGCGGAGCCAGGCGATGCGCTCGAGATCCGCATAGAGGCGATCGAGCTTGGCGCCGACTGGGGTTACTGCGGCTTTCGCCCGCTCGCCGGCACGCTGCCCGAGGATTTCCCCGAGCGCTTCATGAGCCACATCCCGGTGGACCGGGTGCAGCGCACCTGCAGGCTGCCCTATGGCGTGGAGCTGCAACTGGCACCGTTCTTCGGCGTGATGGGCCTCGCACCGCCGGCCGCGTGGGGCACGATCTCGACCGTCCAGCCGCGTGCCCACGGCGGCAACATCGACAACAAGGAACTCGTCGCGGGAACCACGCTGTTCCTGCCGGTCCACGCGCCGGGCGCGCTGTTTTCCGTGGGCGATGGGCATGGCGTGCAGGGCGACGGCGAGGTCTGCATCAACGCGCTCGAGATGTGCCTCACCGGCACCTTCACCTTTGTGCTGCACAAGAAGCAGGGCGCGGCGCCCGTGCTCGCCTATCCGCGCGCCGAGACCGGCACGCACTGGATCACGATGGGCATGAACGAGGATCTCGACCTCGCGATGAAGCAGGCGCTGAGGGAGATGATCGCGCTCATCGTTGCGCGCTCGAACCTGTCGCGCGAGCAGGCCTATCAGTTCTGCTCGCTGGCGGTGGATTTCCGCGTGACGCAGACGGTGAACGGCGAGAAGGGCGTGCACGGCATGCTGCGCAAGGGTCTGCTCTTCTAGCGGCGCGCTTCGCATTTCACGCGCTCCCGCCATGGCGAAGGATCCAGCCCCGGACTCGATCGTTTGATTTTAGGGAAAAGCAACGGGTTCATCTCATTAGGTGCGACAATCCCCAACCGATTGGGGTTCGTGTGCGGGTTTTCCACAAGTTTTTGCGGTCGCCGCCGCGAACTTTATTGATTTCCGCTGGCAGTTCGCTACCGTATCTAGCGGCTGAGGTGCGGGGAGACCACGATATGGAGTGGAACACGGAGACGATCGAGCGCCTGCGCGGCCTCTGGGCCGAGGGCTACTCGACGGCGGAGATCGGTCGCCGCATGGGCATCTCCAAGAACGCGGTGGTGGGCAAGGCGCACCGGCTCAACCTGCCGTCGCGTCCCTCGCCGATCCGGCGCGAGCCGGGTGGCCGCGCCTCGCGCCCGCCGCAGCCGCGCCGTGTTACCGGCCCGACGCTGCCGCCGCTGGCCACCGCAACCGCCCCTGCCGCGGTGGAGGCCACAACGCCCTCGCCGGTGGAGGTCATGCTGCGCGAACCGGCGGTGCGCAGCACGCCGCGCCCGGCCTGGCGTTCGACACGTCCGCTCACCTGCTCCTGGCCGCTGGGCGAGCCCGGTACGCCGAGCTTCCGCTTCTGCGATGATGATGCGGTGCCGGGGAAACCCTATTGCGAGCGGCATGCCGCGATCGCTTACGTGAAGGTGCGGGACCGGCGCGACGAAGCCGCGGCCTGAGGCGCGTCACCGATCCGTTGCGGTCGCCGTTCAAGATCTTTATGGTTCCAAGTGCGATGCCGTGGCGCTCGCGCCCAAGACGGGCAGCGGTGTCGTGAGGCGGGGCGTGCATCCGTCCGGGGGACGGCATGCGCCGCTGTGTTCACGAGGGCAGCCTGGGGCATCGTACCCGTCCGAGCGGCGTGTTCGATGAGACTTCCCGATCTCCGGGGTGCCTGCAGGCAAGGAGAGGCGGAACGTCAATGTCCCACGGCGTCGTCAAATGGTTCAACCCGACCAAGGGTTACGGCTTTATTGCCCCGGATACCGGCGGCAAGGACGTGTTCGTGCATATCAGTGCCGTGCAGAAAGCCGGCATGCGCACGCTCAACGAAGGCCAGAAGGTCACGTTCGATATCGAGCAGCAGCAGAACGGGCGCTCGGCCGCGGTCAATCTCTCCGCCGGCGACTGAGTAACGCGGGGGTGCCCCTCGCGTGCGCGCGGGGGGCGTGCTAGTCTGTTCCGTAATGGAGTCGGTGCGGCCGCGGTTCGTCCGTCGCGGCTGCCACGCTCTCCGAGAGCTGGGACGGATACGAGATGAGCGAGTTTTCCCGCGCCCGCACGCCGGGCGTGCCGCACACGGCGCTGGACGCAGACGATGTACGCGCCGCGTATCGCCGCTGGGCGAGCGTCTATGACGTGACCTTCGGCGGCGTCTCCATGTGGGGGCGCAAGGCAGCCGTGCGGGAGGCAAATCAGCTCCCCGGCGCGAACGTGCTGGAGATCGGGGTCGGTACGGGGCTCGCGCTGCCGCTCTACCGGCCGGAAAAACGCATCACGGGCATCGACCTTTCCGCCGACATGCTGGAGCGCGCCCGCGTGCGGGCGGCGGGGCTCGCGAATGTCGAGGCGCTGCTGGAGATGGACGCGGAGGCGACCACGTTCGCCGCCGGCACGTTCGACATTGCGGTGGGCATGTTCGTCGCCTCGGTGGTGCCGCATCCGCGGCGGCTGGTGGGCGAGCTGCGACGCATCGTGCGGCCTGGTGGCTATATCCTGTTCGTCAACCATTTCGCGGCCCAGCGTGGACCGCGCTGGTGGATCGAGCGGGCGCTCGCCCCCGCCTCGCGCGCACTCGGCTGGCATCCGGATTTCTCACCCACGGCACTGCTCGACGCCGACGAGCGCGCGGCCGCGCGCTGGCGGGACGTGCCGCCGTTCGGCCTGTTTTCCCTGGCGGTGCTGCGCAACTGACGCGGCCCGCATTTCTGGCCCCGATCCCTGGCACCGATGCCAGGCCGGTTCGCGGGCGGCCCGAGGACCCATGATGCGGCCCTATGTTCTTGCCCTGCTGATCACGCTCGTGCCCACCGTGGCGCTGGCCGAGCCGTCGACCATGCTGCATCTCACGCAGAGTGCGACGGTGCTGGTGAAGCCCGACGATTTCGTCATTGGCTTCGCGGTGCAGGCCGATGCCGCGGACCCGGCCGCGGCGCAGGCGCGGGTGAACAGGCTCGCGACCGCGGTACTGGCCGAGGCGGCGAGGGTGAAGGGTGCCAAGGTCGACACCGGCGCTTACGGCGTCTGGCAGCAGGGCAAGCCGCAGGTCTGGCATGCCAACCAGACCATCGCCGTGCACGGCCCGGACGCGGCCGCCCTGCTCAAGCTCGCGGGCGCGGCACAGGCCGAGGGGGTGACGGTGCAGCAGCTCGGCTGGCGTCTCTCGCCGGCGGCGATGCAGGCGGCCGAGGACAAGGCGCAGATGGAGGCGCTCCTGGCGCTGAAGGCGCGGGCGCGGCAGGCGGCCTCCGTCCTCGGCCTGCATTTCACCCATTTCCAGGAGGTGACGCTCGGTCCGCCGCCAGTGGTGCCGGTGCCGCGGGTGCTGATGTCGATGGCCGCCCCGGCGCCGGGCGCGCCGCCACCCGTCGCCGCCAGCGAGGGGCAGAGCGTAACCCAGAGCGTCACCGCGGTCGCCGTGCTGAAGAAGGACTGACCGCTGTTCAGGCGGCGGGTGCCGCGCGCCGCGCGGCGGCGGGCGCGGTCAGGAGGCGCAGCCCGACGGCAATCGCGACCAGCCCGACCAGGACCCAGGGCGAGAAGCGCTCGCCGAGGAGCAGGACGCCGGCCAGGATGCCGAACAGCGGGGTGAGGAAGGTGAAGCCCGCCACCCGGCTGGCGGCATGGCGCTGGATCAGCCATACCCAGGCGAGATAGCTCGCGAAGGCAACGACGAAGGTCTGGTAGAACCACGCGGACCAGGCGAGCGGCGTGGCCTGGCCGATGTGCCATTGCCCGGACAGCACGGCGACAAGGATGAGGATCGGTGCCGAATAGGCGAGCTGCACGAACAGCACGCGCGAGGCCGTGAGGCGGGTGAGCGAGGGCGCGGCCTTGATCGCCACCGTCGTGGCACCCCACAGCGCGCCGGCGGCAAGGCACAGCGCGTCGCCCGCGATGCTGCCGCCCGGCGCGCCGAGCCCCTCGGCAAAGGCTGCGGCGACGCCCGCGAAGGCGATCAGCAGGCCGAGCGCCTGGCGCCAGCGCAGCCGCTCCGCCGGCACCAGCAGATGGGCGCCCAACGCGGTGAAGAACGGCGCGGTGTAGAGGAAGATTACTCCGCGCGAGGCGGTGGTGAGGTTCAGCCCCGGGAACAGGGCGAGGAACTCACCCGCGAACATCGCGCCGATCAGCAGGCAGGTGGGGGTCGCGCGGTCGACCGCGAGCATCGCGGCGAGGCCGCGGCGGCCGCTGCGCAGCGCCGTCCAGGCGGCGAGCAGCACGGCGGCGACGAGCGAGCGCGCCCCTGCCTGGAACAGCGGCGGCAGGCCCTGGACGACGGCGACCTTCACCGCGACCTGCTGGATGCCCCACAGCGCGCAGCACAGGACGATGGTCGCAACCGCCAGGAGATCGATGGGCTTCTGCACGGAATTACGGAAGGTCCAGGATGGCCTTGGCGAGGATATTGCGCTGGATCTCGTTGGAGCCGCCATAGATGGTCGAAGGGCGCGCCTGGATGAACAGCGCGCCGGGCGCAAGTTCCCGGTTGCCCTCCATCGGCTCCAGCAGCGCCGCGTTTTCGCCCGCGATCTCCAGCATCATGTCGGTGATCTTCTGGAACAATTCGGTCTGTATCACTTTCAGCATCGACACGTCGGGACCCAGCGTGTCCCCGCGGCGCACGATCTCGACATAGCGCGCATGCAGGCACTTGAGGTCCTCGAGATCGAGACGCAGCGCGGTATAGCGGTCCCGGAATACCTTGTCGTCCCACACACCCATGCGTTCGGCGAGCAGCTTTAGCCGGCCCAGCGCATAGGCGGACTGCTTGGGCGAGCCCAGGAAGATCCGCTCGAACCCGAGCAGTGCCTTCGCCATGCTCCAGCCCTTGTTGACCTCGCCCACGGTGTTGGCGCGCGGCACGCGGACGTTGTCGAAGAAGACCTCGCAGAACTCGTCGTGCAGGTCGAGGTTGACGATGGGTCGCACGGTGATGCCGGGGCTCGACATCGGCACCAGCAGGAAGGAGATGCCCTCCTGCTGCTTCGCCGCCCTGTCGGTGCGCACGAGGAGGAAGATCCAGTTGGCGTCATTGGCGAGCGTGGTCCAGGTCTTCTGGCCGTTGACGATCCATTCCTCGCCGTCGGCTATCGCCTCCGTGCGCAGCGAGGCGAGGTCAGAGCCGGCGTTCGGCTCGCTGTAGCCCTGGCACCAGATGTGCTCGCCGGAGAGGATGCGGGGCAGGAAGAACGCCTTCTGTTCCGGAGTGCCGTGGCGGATCAGCAACGGACCGACCAGGATGATGCCGTGGTCGTTGGTGCGCGCGCAGCCGTGGCGCTCCAGTTCCTCGATCATGATGAGCTGACGTGCGGCGGAGAGGCCCATGCCGCCGTGTTCGCGCGGCCAGCCCGGCGCCAGCCAGCCGCGCCTGGCAAGCCTGAGGTACCAGACGCGGTTCTCGCGCCAGTGCAGGCGCTTCGGTGGATTGCGCAGGTCGGCCGGATAGTTGGCCTCGATCCAGTGGCGGAGCGTGAGGCGGAACGCCTCGTCGTCCATGACGTCGAGCTGGTCGGGATCGGGTTCGGTGCTCATCGTCCCGTAAAATCCGGCTTGCGCTTGGCGTGAAACGCCACCTTGCCCTCGGCGTGGTCCGCGGTGGCGAACAGCGCGGACTGGATGTTACGCTCCCACTCCAAAGCCTCGCCGAGCCCCTGCCCGAACCAGGATTTCGTCAAAGCGATCGACAGGGGGGCCGACTCCGCCAGCCGCCCGGCTATCGCCTTTGCGGCGTCCAGCGCCGTCCCGTCGGCGACGACGCGGTCGATGAGCCCGATGGCGTGCGCGGCCTGCGCATCCATCGGCTCGGCATGGAGAAAGATCTGCTTCGCGCGGCCCTCGCCGACGCGCCGCGGCAGCGTGTGGAGCAGCCCGAAATCCGGAATCAGTCCGATCTTGCCAAAGCCGGCCATGAAGCGCGCGCCGGCCGCCGCCGCGATCGTGTCGCAGCACAGCGCCATGCCGAGCCCGGCCCCGACGCACCAGCCCTCGACCGCGGCGACGATTGGTTTCGAACTTCCAATGAAACCGCGCACCACGCGCTGCGTCGTGCGAAAGCGCAGCCGCCCGGCCGCCAGATCCGGCGCCTCCATCCCGGAAATGTCGCCGCCCGCGGAGAAATTGCCCTTCGCCCCCGTGAGCACGATGGCGCGGATCGTCTCGTCGGTCTCGATGCGTTCCATCGCCGCGACGAGGGATTCGCGCATTGGCACGGCAAGCGCGTTGCGCCGCGCCGGCTGGTCGAGTGTGAGAATGGCCACCGCGCCCTCGCGCGTCTCGCGCAGCATGCTGGGGTTGTCGGTCATGCATCCTCCTCACGCGCGATGGCGGCGAAGCGCGCCCGGTGCACCGCGCTGCCGCCGAAACTGTTGGCAAGCACCATGGCGCGGCGCAGGTAAAGCCCGACGTCGTACTCGTCGGTGTAGCCGATGCCGCCATGAAGCTGGATCGCCTGGCGCGTGACGAGCATCCCCGCCTCCGACGCGCGGGCCTTGGCGCGCGAGATTGCCGCGCTTGCCTGCGGCGAGCCGGCGTCGAGCGTCGCGGCCGCGGCCTCCACGCTCGCACGGGTCAGCGCGATCTGCATCGCGAGGTCGGCGGCCCGGTGC
>DAHUXX010000080.1 GCA_027306955.1 Acetobacteraceae bacterium
ATCGCGGGTCGCGGCCGAGTAGTCGCGCGTGACGGCATGCCAGTCGTTCAGCATCGTCGGTCCTTGGCTCAGTGTTGCGGCGCGCTGGGGCAGGTGCTCACGCCGAGCAGCGCGTAGAGCGGGCAGATCGACACCGCCGCGGTCAGCAGCGGCACCACGCCGATCCCGGCCCAGACCGGGCCGCCCGTAAGGGCCCAGGCGATCAGCGCCACCCCGACGACCGCCCGCACCACCCGGTCGATCGTGCCGATGTTCCTGTGCATCGCCTTCGCCCTTCCGCCGTGACGCGGCAATCAGGACACAGGCGGGGCCGGCTGTCGTTGATCTCGGTCAACGGACCGGGATCAGTCGGTGAACACCACCGTCCGGTTGCCGTTCAGAATCACGCGGTCCTGCAGGTGCATCCGCACCGCCCGCGCCAGCACCCGCCGCTCGATGTCGCGACCCTTGCGGATCAGGTCGTCGGGACTGTCGCGGTGGCTGATCCGCTCCACGTCCTGTTCGATGATCGGGCCTTCATCGAGGTCCGACGTGACGTAGTGCGCCGTGGCGCCGATCAGCTTCACGCCGCGCGCATGCGCCTGATGATAGGGCCGCGCGCCTTTGAATCCCGGCAGGAACGAATGGTGGATGTTGATGCAGCGGCCGGCGAGTTTTGCGACCAGCCCGTCCGAGAGCACCTGCATGTAGCGCGCCAGCACCACCAGATCGACCTGTGCCGCCCGCACCAGGTCCCAGATCTGGCTTTCCTGCTCCAGCTTCGTCTCGCGCGAGATCGGCATGTGGTGGAACGGCACCCCGTCGAAGTCGAGATGCGCGTACACCTCGCGCGGGTGGTTGGAGACGATGCCGACCATGTCCATCGGGATTTCGCCGATCCGCCAGCGATACAGCAGGTCGGCGAGGCAGTGGTCGAACTTCGAGGCGAACAGCATCACGCGCCGCTTCTCGCCGCGCGGGCGCATCTGCCAGGACATGCCGAAGCGTTCGGCGATCGGCTTGAACCCGTCGCGCAGGGCCGCCAGTTCCACGCCCTCGCGCACCGCGTTGAAGGCGACGCGCATGAAGAAGCGGTTCGACTCGCTGTCGTCGAACTGCTGCGCCTCCTGGATGTTGCCGTCGTGCTCAAAGAGGAAGGTGGAGACGGCGGCGACGATCCCCGGGCGGTTGCGGCAGGAGAGCGACAGGATGAAGGTGTCGGGCATGGCGGCCTCAACGTCAGCGGTTGCGCGGCGGCAAGCCCCTCACCCGGCTTCGCTGCGCTCGCCACCCTCTCCCGCAAGCGGGAGAGGGAAAGGAAGGAGCGCCTGCTTACTTCTCCCTCTCCCACTTGTGGGAGAGGGCCGGGGTGAGGGTCTTGCTTCGTCTCGGACGGCCACCCTAGCCGATCCGCGCCAGGGCTGCTTCCAGCCGTGCGACCTCCGCGCGGGCGGATTCCAGACGCTCGCGCGTCTCCTCCACCACCTCCGGCGCGGCGCGGGCGACGAAATCGGCGTTGTCGAGCTTGCGCGCCACCTGCTCCGCCTCCTTCTGCGCCTTCGCCCGCTCCTTCTCCAGCCGCGCGCGTTCGGCGACGAGATCGATCAGGCCGGCGAGCGGCAGCACGATGGTCGCCTCGTCCAGCACCGCCTGCGCGCTGCCGGCGGGCACCTCGCCGGCGAGCGGCGCGAAGTCCGAGGCGCGGGCGAGCCGCCCGATCGCCTCCAGCCACCGGCCACCGCGCGCGATCGACTCCGGCGCCGCGTCCTTCAGCAGCACCGGGGCGCGCAGCGACGGCGGCACGTTCATCTCGGCGCGCACGGTCCGCACCTCGCCGACCAGCCGCACCACCCAGTCGAGTTCCGCCCGCGCCGCATCCGCCCCCGGCACCTCGAACGTCGCCGGCCAGGGCGCGCGGATCAGGCTGCACGGCGCGCCGTAGCCGAGATGGTCCCACAGTTCCTCGGTCACGAACGGCATCACCGGATGCAGCAGCCGCAGCAGCAGGCCGAGCACATGCGCGGCGGTGCGCTTGACTTCGGCTTCCTGCAGCGCCGGCTTGGCGAGTTCGAGGAACCAGTCGCAGAACGTGTTCCAGGTGAAGCGGTAGCAGGCGGCGGCGTATTCGTCGAACCGATACGCCTCCAGCGCCGCGTTCGCCTGCGCGACCGCCGCCGAGGCTTCCGCAAGAATCCTGCGCGTCAGCGGCAGGGTCGCCCGCGCGGGATCGAAATCGGGATCGGGCGCGATGCCGTTCATCTCGCAGAACCGCGCCGCGTTCCACAGCTTGGTGACGAAGCTGCGGTAGCTCTCGACCCGGCTCGGCCCGAGCTTGATGTCGCGCCCCGGCCCGGTCAGCGCACAGATGGCGAAGCGCAGCGCATCGGCGCCGAAGCGGTCGATGAGCTCCAGCGGGTCCATCACGTTCCCTTTGGACTTGCTCATCTTCTGCCCGCGCTCGTCGCGCACGAGGCCGTGGATGTAGACGTGGCGGAACGGCACCTCGCCCATGAAATGCAGGCCCATCATCATCATCCGCGCAACCCAGAAGAAGATGATGTCGAACCCGGTGACCAGCACGTCGCCCGGATAGTAGCGCGCCAGTTCGGGCGTTTGCTGCGGCCAGCCGAGCGTGGAGAACGGCCACAGCGCGGAGCTGAACCAGGTGTCGAGGACGTCCTCGTCCCGGGTTAATGCAACCTGCTTTCCGTAATGCTTTTCCGCGGCCTGCTCTGCCTCGTTCGCGTCGTGCGCGACGAACACCTCGCCGTCGGGGCCGTACCAGGCGGGAATCCGATGGCCCCACCACAATTGCCGGCTGATGCACCAGGGCTGGATGTCGCGCATCCAGGCGAAGAACGTGTTTTCCCATTGCTGGGGCACGAACTTCGTCCGCCCGTCCTCGACGGACGCGATCGCCGCCTTGGCCAGTTCGCCGGCGTTGCAGTACCACTGCACGGTCAGCAGCGGCTCGATCGGCACGCCGGAGCGGTCGCCGTGCGGCACCTGATGGGTGTGCGGTTCGATCCGTTCCAGCAGGCCCAGCGTCTCCAGTTCCGCGACGATCCGCCGCCGCGCCTCGAAGCGGTCCACGCCCTGCAGGCTGTGGACGAAGGCCGAGTCGGTGGCGATCTCGGCCAGCGTCACGCGACCTTCGCGGTCGAGCACGGAGGGCATCGGCAGATCGTGCCGGCGCCCGACCTCGAAATCGTTGAAGTCGTGCGCGGGCGTGATCTTCACCGCGCCGGTGCCCTTCTCGGGATCGGAGTAGCTGTCGGCGACGATCGGGATCGCACGGCCGACCAGCGGCAGCACGACGGACCTGCCGATCAGGTCCGTGTAGCGCGCGTCCTCGGGATGCACGGCGACCGCGGTGTCGCCCAGCCTCGTTTCCGGCCGCGTCGTGGCGACCACCAGGAACCGCGTCGGGTCATCGGCGAGCGGATAGCGAATGTGCCACAGGCTGCCCTTGATCTCGCGGCTTTCCACCTCCAGGTCGGAGATCGCGGACTGGAATTTCGGGTCCCAGTTCACCAGCCGCCGGTCGCGATAGATGAGGCCCTGGCGATGCAGGGTCACGAACACCTCACGCACCGCCCGCGACAAGCCGTCGTCCATGGTGAACCGCTCGCGCGGCCAATCCAGCGAGGCGCCGAGGCGGCGCAGCTGGCGGGTGATGGTGCCGCCGGATTCCGCCTTCCACTGCCAGACACGGTCGAGGAATGTCTCGCGGCCCAGCGCCCGCCGTTCCGTGCCCTCCCCGGCCAGCAGACGCTCGACCACCATCTGCGTGGCGATGCCGGCATGGTCGGTGCCCGGCTGCCACAGCGCGTCCCGCCCCCGCATCCGCTGCCAGCGGATCAGCGTGTCCTGCAGCGTGAAGGTCAGCGCATGGCCCATGTGCAGGCTGCCGGTGACGTTGGGCGGCGGGATCATGATGGTGAACGGCGCGGCCGCCCGCGTGGGATCGGCGGCGAAGGCGCCCGATTCCTCCCACCCGGCATAGAGGCGCGCTTCAATGTCCTGGGGCGAGAAGGTTTTTTCCAGCATGTCGATCGACTTCATGAAAGCGGAGCCCGCGCGCCCTCAGGCAGAATCGGGCCGTGCGGCGGCGGAAACGGGGCAGCGGCGGAAGCGGCCCCGCGCGGTCAGGAGAGGGCGCGACCGACCAGGCGCTCGATCTCGGCGCGTACCAGGCGCTCGACCAGCTGCGGCAGGTTCGCGTCGAGCCAGGCCTTGAGCAGCGGCCGGATTTCCTCGCGCATCAGGTCCTCGATGGTCGGTCCACCGGCGCGTACCGACACCTGCTGCCGCTCACTCACCAGCGTGCGCAGGAGCGATCCCACCGAGGACGACGCCTTGGCCACCACCTCCGGCGCCAGCAACCC
>DAHUXX010000081.1 GCA_027306955.1 Acetobacteraceae bacterium
GCTCAGCCCCAGGCTCAAGGCGGCGGGTCGCAGGGTCCTCGCCAGCTACCACGGCAACGCCATGGCCGCGCAGGCGTTCCCGGCCGAGCACGGCATCCCGGGGATGAAATTCGATGTTGGCAGCTTCGCCGAATGCGAGGCGGCGGTGAAGAAGATCCACGGCGAGCACGGGCCGATCGAGATCCTGGTCAACAACGCCGGCATCACCCGCGACGCGACGATCAGCAAGCAGACGCGCGACATGTGGGACGAGGTGATCGACACCAACCTCGGCTCCTGCTTCAACATGTGCAAGCTGGTGTTCGACGACATGCGCGCGGCAAAGTTCGGTCGCATCGTCAACATCGGCAGCATCAACGGCCAGGCCGGGCAGTACGGCCAGGTCAATTACGCCGCCGCCAAGTCCGGCATCCACGGCTTCACCAAGGCGCTGGCGCAGGAAGGGGCGCGCTTCGGCATCACCGTGAACGCCATCGCGCCCGGCTATGTCGATACCGACATGGTGCGCGCCGTGCCGCCGGACGTGCTGCAGAAAATCATTGCCCGCATTCCGATGGGGCGGCTCGGCCGCGCCGAGGACATTGCCCGCGGGGTCGCGTTCGTCACCGCCGACGATGCCGATTTCATCACCGGCTCGACGATCTCGATCAACGGCGGGCAGCATATGTATTGAGCGCGGCCGTTTGACCGGCGCCGGGGGCGGCGGAGCCGCCGGCGCCTCGCTGCGCGCGCCGTCGCTCCGGGGTGCGACGCTCGTGGGCGCGGGCGCGATCGGGCTCTGGGCATTCCTCGCCCTGCTGTCGCGCGAAGCGGCGGGGGTGCCGCCGGTCGAGCTCACGGCGATGGCCTTTACGGTCTCCGGGACCGCCGGGCTCATCTGGCTGGCCGTGCGCCGGCGGCTCGGCGTGCTGCGCCAGAAGCCGCTTGCCTGGATGCATGGTGTGGGTGGGCTCGCCGGCTACCACGCGCTCTATTTCGCGGCCCTCTCGCTGGCACCTGCGGCGGTGGCGAACCTGCTCAACTACGCCTGGCCACTGCTGATCGTTCTGTTCTCCGCGCCGATCCTGGGCATGCGGCTGCGCGCACGGCATCTCGCCGGCGTGGCGCTGGGGGCGGTGGGCTGCGCGCTGTTGATCCGCCCGGAAGGCGGCGGCGCGTGGCTCGGCTATCTGCTGGCGCTCGGGGCGGGGGTGACCTGGGCCCTCTATTCCGTGCTGGCGCGGCGCATGGCCGCGGTGCCGACCGAGGCCCTCGCCGGCTTCTGCGCCGCCGCCGCCGTTGTCTGCTGGGTGCTGCACGCGCTGGCGGAGCCCGCGGTGGTGCCCGATTCCCGCGCGCTGGCGGCGGCGGGGCTGATGGGGCTGGGCCCGGTCGGGGCGGCCTTCTTCCTCTGGGACCGCGGCATGAAGCGGGGTGACCCGCGCCTGCTCGGCACGCTCGCCTACGCGACGCCGGACGCCTCCACGCTGCTGCTGGTCCTCGGCGGTTTCGCGCCGGCCTCGCCGCTGCTGGGAGCGGCGGCGCTGCTGGTCGCGGCCGGGGGCCTCATCGCCGCGCGGGGCTGATTTTCGCGGCGGAGGTTGCCAAGCGAGGACGAGTTGCCTATGACCCGCGGCTCGGAGCGCGGGCGTAGCTCAGGGGTAGAGCACAACCTTGCCAAGGTTGGGGTCGAGGGTTCGAATCCCTTCGCCCGCTCCATCATTCAGCAGCGATATCGGTGGACGGGCGCGGGGACGCGCTTCTCGTCGCCATGCGCGGGACCGCGCTCGGGAAGCACCGATGGCGCTCGCTGCCCCGGCTCCAGATTAAGTTTTGATGATCCGGGACTTCCGGGCGGGTCATGCCACAATTTTGCCTTCAACCGGGGATGAAACCCCGCCCCCCAAGGCGAGCAGAATTCTCTGCTCGCCATTTCGTCAATTCTCGAAAGTCGACGGCCCCATGGCAAGCGAAACCTACGACGGCAAGGTCATCTCCCTCGGGCCCGACGACAGCATCATCCGAAAAACCGAACTGATCATCAGCGGCGTGCTGCGCGGCGGCGTGCTGCTCAGCGTCGCGATCATCCTCGGCGGCATCTCCTGGTTCTTCGTGCAGCTCTACACGGGCGTGCTCGTTCACCCCACCTTCCCGGATACGCTGCCGGCGGTCGTGCACGGCGTCGTCGCCGGCGATCCGCTCGCCGTCGTCGTCCTCGGCCTGCTGGTGCTGCTCGCAACCCCGGTGCTGCGGGTCGCCGTCTCGATCGTCGCCTTCGCGCTCGAGGAAGACCGCACCTACGTGATCATCACGACGCTGGTGCTGGCGATCCTGCTGTTCAGTATCTTCGGTGTCGGTGCCTGGCTCGGCCGGCCGGAGCCCGCGATGGTGCAGGACGGCAGGCTGGGGTTTTTCTTCTTCGTGCTGTTCAGCTCGGCCTTCGCCGGGTTCGTCGGCGCGCTGGTGGGTCTGGGCGGCGGCGTGTTCATCGTGCCGATCCTCACGCTCGGCTTCGGCGTGCCCTTCGACGCGGCGATCGGCGCCTCCATCGTCTCGGTCATCGCCACCTCCTCCGGCGCCGCCGCGGCCTATGTGCGCGACCGAATGACCAACCTGCGCGTCGGCATGTTCCTGGAAGTCGCGACCACGATGGGCGCCATCTGCGGCGCGTTGCTGTCCGCCCTTCTCAATCCCACGGTCCTGTTCATCGTCTTCGGCGTGGTGCTGCTGATCTCGGCGATGCCGCTGGTGATGCGCCTGGGCGAGGAACTGCCGGCCAACGTGATCAACCACAAATGGGCCGCGCGCCTGCGTCTTCCCGGCAGCTACCCGGACCGGCGCACCCGCGCGGACGTGGCGTACAACGTCGCGCATATCCGCTGGGGCTTCAGCCTGATGTACATCGCGGGCCTGATTTCCGGCCTGCTCGGCATCGGCAGCGGCACCTTCAAGGTACTGGCGATGGACACCGCGATGCGGCTGCCCATGAAGGTCTCCACCACCACCAGCAACTTCATGATCGGCGTGACCGCTGCGGCCTCGGCCGGGATCTTCTTCCAGCGCGGCGACATCGACCCCGCGATCGCGGCCCCGGTGGCGCTCGGCGTGCTGCTCGGCGCGACGCTGGGGGCAAAGATGCTGACGCGTATGTCCAATGTCTGGCTGAAGCGCGTCTTCGTGCCGGTGATCGTGCTGGTCGCGCTCAACATGCTCGCGCGTGGCCTGGGCTGGCTCTGACCCGGACGCCGCTCGCGAAAACCGGCTGCCCTTGCGCGGCGAGGACCTCTCGTCGCGCGGGGCGGCCGCGGTCAGGCGCTCATCATCAGAGGTACGGAACTTTCGAGAATCAGGCGGCTCGACGTGCCGGGGACGAGCCAGTTGAGGATCTCGCCGCGGCGGAAGGCGCCCACCACCAGCCCGTCCGCCTGTGTGGCCCGCGTCTCGTCGAGCAGCACGTTGGCGGTGCGCCGGCCGTCCGGGGCGACCACCCGGTAGCTCGCGGAGGGGGCTATGGGCCCCAGCACGCCGCGCGCCGCCTCCAGCACCGCCGGGTCCTGGCCGACCGCCACCACGTCTACCGCCTCGGCCGCGGCCAGGAACGGGGCGAAGGCAGTGATAGCGCGGCGCAGCGGCGGCGAATCAGCCCATCCCACCGACAGCCGGCGGCCGAAGCCGCTGGCCCAGCCGGGCGGCACCATCACCACCGGATGGCCGGTGCGCAGCAGCGCGGCGCGCAGCGTCTCGCGATGTCCCACCGGCTGGGTGTGCGGCGAAGCCAGCACCACCATGGCCACGTGGCCGCGGTAGTGGCGCATAACGCGCCACTCGTCGCCCTTGAACACATCGAGAGGCAGGTTCTGGCCGGCCTCGGTGTTCCAGTCGCTGACGAGCGCGCGGACGGCCTCGGTCTGGGCGTTCTCCCGGTCGGCGAAGTGTTCGGCCTCGAATTCGCTCAACTGTTCCTGCGAAGGCAGGATGATCGCCCCCGGCCCGACTTCGACATGCGCAAGCTGAACCGGCCGCCCCAGCGTCTGGCCGACGGTGGTTGCGATGGCGAGGCATTCCCTCGCCCCTGTCGTCGAGGGGAGCAGGACGAGAACAAACGGCGCTTCCATGGGCGCCAACCTACCGGCGTGTTCCAGCTCATTGCAAATCTTTTGCACGGTCCGCCGTGGCCAGCCGCCGGACGTTGCCGCTTTGATCGTGATCAAGGCGATCGCGACCTGCACCGCCCAAAGGAGGCGGTCATCTGATTGAGGGGGATCCCCTTGCCGCGCGACGTCATCTGGTTCGTTCCGGAGGCCGGACGCCACCATGCCGGAAGGCAGTGCGCCGAGGGCGGCCAAGGTGCCTGCTTCGCCGCGCTGCCAATTTGTCTGAAGAATAGCCCGGAAGGGGTGATCGCGCCGAGACCAGCGACCTCACCCGCGGATCCGACGGAGCCATGCCGAAGAAATCCCGCCTGATCGTCGCCGTCGTTGTGGTGGCCGCGCTGGGCGCGGGCGGCTGGCTCTACGCGCGGCGTACGGAGATGCGGGCGGGCCCGACCCTGACCTTCTATGGCGACGTCGATATCCGCGAGGTGCAGCCCACGTTCAACGCCAGCGGTCACATCGCTTCGATGCTGGTGCAGGAAGGGACGGCGGTGCACCAGGGCGAGCTGCTCGCGACGCTTGATGATACCCGCTACGCCGCCTCGCTCGCCCAGGCGAAGGCGACGATGCAGAACCTGAAGGCCCAGCTCGACAAGCTGCTCGCGGGCTCGCGGCCGGAAGAGATCGCGCAGGCGAAGGCCGCGATGGACGCGCTGCGGATCACATACGAGAACAACGAAGTCACCTATCACCGCTTCGCCACGCTCGTGGCCACCAGTGCCGCGACGTTGCAGCAGCGTGACGATGCCAGGGCGGCGTTCGAATCCACCCGCCAGCAATACGAAGCGGCGAAGCAGGCCTACATCCTGGCGGTGAAGGGACCACGCAAGGAGGATATCGACGCCGCGCGCGCCGCCTACGAGGCCGCCGTCGCCGCCGTGGCGCTGGCGCAGCGCGAATACGACGACACCAGGCTTTATGCCCCGGCCGACGGCGTGGTGGAGGACCGAATTCTCGAACCTGGCGACATGGCCTCGCCGGCCACGCCGGTGTTCACCGTGGCGCTTACGAGCCCGCTCTGGGTGCGCGCCTATGTGCCCGAGAGCGAACTCGGCCGCGTGCGCTACGGCATGGCGGCGACGGTGACGACGGACAGCTATCCCGGCACGATCTATCACGGCTGGGTCGGCTATCTGTCGCCGACGGCGGAGTTCACACCGAAGACGGTGGAGACGCCGGCTTTGCGCACGGCGCTGGTCTACCAGATGCGCATCTATGTCTGCGACCCGCGCGGACAGCTGCGTCTGGGCATGCCGGCCACGGTGCATATCGATCCCGAGCAACCGCCACCGCCGGCGCACCCGGGATGCGGGGCCGCCCATGCCACCGGGGGTTGATCCGCCGGAGGCTGAGCCGGCACCGGCGCTGCGCTGCGTCGATGTGCGACGGAGCTTCCGCATCGGCAAGCGGGTCGTCGTGGCGCTCGACGGCATCAATGTCGAGGCACGGCGCGGCGGCGTCACGGGGCTGATCGGACCCGACGCCGCGGGCAAGACCACGCTGATGCGGCTCGCGGCCGGGCTGCTGCTGCCGGATTCCGGGCGTATCGAGGTGCTGGGCATCGACGTCGCGCGCGATCCGCTCGCGGTGCAGGCGCGCGTTGGCTACATGCCGCAGCATTTCGGCCTCTACGAGGATCTTTCGGTCCGCGAGAACCTCGACCTCTATGCGGACCTGCAGGGCGTTGCGCCAGCGGAACGGCCGGCGCGCTACGCCGAGCTGCTGCACATGACGGGGCTCGGCCCCTTCACCGGGCGTATGGCCGGCCGGCTGTCCGGGGGAATGAAGCAGAAGCTCGGCCTCGCCTGCACACTGGTTCAGCCGCCGGAGCTGCTGCTGCTCGACGAACCGACTGTGGGCGTCGATCCGGTCTCCCGCCGCGAGCTGTGGCAGATCATCGACCATCTGACGCGCGGTCTGCGCACCACCGTGCTGTTCAGCACCGCCTATCTCGACGAGGCCGAGCGTTGCGACACCGTGCTGCTGCTGCACGAGGGCAAGCTGCTCGGCAGCGGCCCGCCGCGCGAGATTTCCGGCGCGATGGAGGGGCGCAGCTTTCACGCTGTCGCCTCGCTCGGACGACGGCAACTGCAGGAACGCCTGGCGTCGTTGCCCTGGGTCATGGATGCGGTGATCCAGAGCGGTGGGGTGCGCGTGGTCACCGCGACGCGAACAGCGCCCGATCCCGCCAGCGTGTGGCCGCCGGTGCCGGATCTGCGGTTCACGCCAGTGCCGGCGCGCTTCGAGGACGGGTTTGTCGCGCGTCTCAATGATACGATGGGCCGAACGGCCCCGTCGTCCCCAGCCTCGGCGGAAGGCGGGCTGCGCGCCGCGCTGCCGCCTCCCGCCCAGGATGGGGAGGTTATCGTCGTCGAGCACCTGACCCGCCGTTTCGGGGACTTTACCGCGGTGGACGACATCAGCTTCGGCGTCCGCCGCGGCGAGATCTTCGGTCTCCTCGGCGCCAATGGCGCGGGCAAGTCCACCACGTTCCGCATGCTGTGCGGCCTCCTGCCGCCCACGTCGGGCCGGCTGCGCGTGGCTGGCTTCGACCTGCGCACGGCGGCGGCGCCGGTGCGCGGGCGCATCGGCTACATGGCACAGAAATTCTCGCTCTATGGCGACTTGTCGGTGGCCCAGAACCTGCGCTTCTTCGCCAGCGCTTACCGGCTGCGCGGGGCGCGGCGCGCCGAGCGAATTGCCTGGGCGAGTGAGGAGTTCGAGCTCGCGCCGATGCAGGACGCGACGGCCCGTGACCTGCCGCTTGGTTTCAAGCAGCGCCTGGCACTCGCTTGTGCGCTGATGCATGAGCCCGAGATCCTGTTTCTCGACGAGCCGACCTCGGGTGTCGACCCGCTGGGACGGCGGGAGTTCTGGCGGCGCATCAATGGGCTCGCGGAGCTGGGTGTCACGGTGCTGGTGACGACGCATTTCATGGAGGAGGCGGAATACTGCGACCGGCTGGCGATCATGGCGCAGGGCCGCGTGCTGAGCGCCGGTACGCCGGAGGCGATCAAGGCCACCGCGCGCACCGCGAGCCGGCCCGACCCCACCATGGAGGACGCCTTCATCGCGGTGATCGAGGCCGCCGATAACAGGGGGCTCGCGGCATGAACCAGGTGGCATTCCGCCGCCTGCGCGGCCTGCTGCGCAAGGAGTTCCTGCAGATCTGGCGCGACCCCTCGGCGCTGGCGATCGCCTTCCTGCTGCCCGCGGTGCTGCTGCTGATCTTCGGCTATGGCGTTTCGTTGGACGCGCGAAACGTACCGCTGGCGCTGGTGGTGCAGCGCCCCGGCGCGCTCGCCGCGAGTTTCACCAGCGCCTTTGCCCGCTCGCCCTATTTCCGTCCGCGTGCGTTCCTCGACATCCAGCAGGCCGAACGTGCGATGCAGGCACGCGAGGTGAAGGGCGTCGTCTGGCTGCCGAGCGACTTCGCCCGCCGCGCCGAGCATGGGGGAAACTCGCCGATCGGCGTGATCGTGAACGGCGTCGACGCCAACGATGCCCGGCTCATTGAGGGCTATGTGCAGCAGGTCTGGGCGACCTGGCTCACGGCCGAGGCGCGCGCGCAAGGCCAGGCATCGCCGACGCCGCTGTCAGCCCAGCCGCGGGTGCGGTTCAACCCCGCGGTGAGCAGCCGAAACTATCTGGTGCCGGGGCTGATCGCGGTGATCATGACCTTGACTGGGGCGCTGCTGACCGCGCTGGTGATCGCGCGCGAGTGGGAACGTGGCACGATGGAGGCGCTGATGGTCACCCGCGTGGCCATGCGCGAAATCCTGCTCGCGAAGCTCGTTCCGTATTTCCTGCTCGGCATGGGCGGCATGGCCGCCTCGGTCGCAATGGCGGTGCTGCTGTTCGGCGTGCCGCTGGTGGGGGCGTGGTGGGTGCTGGCCGGCGCCTCCGCCCTGTTTATGCTGGCGGCCCTGGGCATGGGGCTCCTGATCTCCAGTTTCGCGCGCAACCAGTTCGTCGCCGGGCAGATCGCCATTATCGTGACGTTTTTGCCGGCCTTCCTCCTCTCCGGCTTTGTCTTCGACATCGGCAGTATGCCGCGCGTGGTGCAATGGATCACGCATGTGGTGGCAGCGCGGTATTTCGTTGCCATCCTGCAATCCGTGTTCCTGGCCGGCGACGTGTGGTCGGTGATCCTGCCCAACGCGCTGGCACTCGCGGTGATGGCGGTGCTGTTCCTCGGTCTCGCACGCGCCGTGTTTCACCGGCGGCTGGACTGACGCGGATGTGGCGGCAGGTTCTGGCACTCGTCATCAAGGAGCTGCTCGCGGTGTTGCGCGACGCCAAGAGCCGCGCGGTGCTGATCGGGCCGCCGCTGATCCAGCTCATCGTGTTCGGCTATGCCGCGACATTTGACCTCAACCACGTGCCGATGGCGATCTACAACCAGGATCCGAGCCAGGCCTCGCGCGAGCTGGTGGCGCATTTCGCGGGCTCGCCCACGTTCCACGTGGTGGCGATGCTCGGCAGCGAGCGGCCGATCGACAACCTGATTGACTCGCGGCAGGTGCAGCTCGTGCTGGTGATCGACCGGCGTTTCACCCGCGACCTGCTGGCGCACCAGCCGGCCCCGGTGCAGGCCATCGTCGATGGGCGGAACTCCAACACCGCGCTGCTGATCGAGGGCTATGCCAACACCATCCTGACCAATTTTGCCTTGAACTGGGATGCCGCGCATGGTGGCCCGGCGCCGTCCGCGGTGCTGGACCTGCGTGCGCTCTACAACCCCACGCTGAGTTCACGCTGGTTCATTGTGCCGGGGATCGTGGCGCTGCTGACCCAGGTTGTGACCCTGCTGGTCGTGGGGCTCTCGGTCGCGCGCGAACGCGAAACGGGAACGTTCGACCAGCTGCTGGTGACGCCGATGCGCCCGGTGGACATCCTGCTGGGAAAGGGTCTGCCGGGATTGCTGATCGGCACCGTGGAGGCCTCGGTGATCATCGTCGCCGCCGTCTTCTGGTTCGACATACCGCTGCGCGGCGGGCTGCTGCCGCTCTATCTCGGGCTTCTGCTGTTCGTGATCGCGGTGAGCGGGATCGGGCTGATGATCTCCTCGCTTGTGTCCACACAGCAGCAGGCGCTGCTCGGCGCCTTCCTGTTCATGGTGCCGTCGATCATTCTCTCGGGGTTCGCGACCCCGATCGCCAACATGCCCGTCTGGGTGCAGGATCTCACGCTGATCAACCCGATGCGCTACTTCCTGGTGATCGTGCGCGGCGTGTTCCTGCAGGGCGCCGACATCGGTTCGCTCACGTCACAATACTGGCCGATGGCGACGATCGGCGCCGTCAACCTGGTTGCGGCCGCGTGGCTGTTCCGCCGGCGGACGATCTGACCGCGCCGTCCGCCACACCCGCGCGCCTTGCGGCTCAGCCGTGGCCGGCGCGCAGCGCCCGGTCGAGATCGGCGTAGAGATCGTCGACGTCCTCGATCCCGGTCGAGAGGCGCAGCAGGTCGGTGGGGCAGGGCGTGCCGGCGCCCTCGATGGAGGCGCGGTGCTCGATCAGGCTCTCGACGCCGCCGAGCGAGGTCGCGCGCTTGTAGAGCGCGACATGCGCCGCCGTCCGCACCGCGGCCGCCTCCCCGCCCACCACCTGGATCGAGAGCATGTAGCCGAAGCCACCGTGCATCTGCCGTCGCGCCACATCGTGGCCCGGGTGCTGCGGCAGGCCGGGATACAGCACGCGCGCGACCAACGGATGCGCGGAGAGCCGCTCGGCCAGCGCCAGCGCGGACACGGATTGCCGCTCCTGGCGCAGATGCAGCGTGCGCATGCCGCGCATCAGCAGGAAGGCCTCGAACGGGCCGAGGATGCCGCCCTGCGTCTTGCGGACCGTTTTGACCCGCTCCCAGAACGGCGTCTCCTCGCGCGCGGCGAGTGCGCCGGCGATGACGTCGGAATGGCCGTTCAGCACCTTGGTTGCCGCGTGCATGACGAGGTCCGCGCCCAGCGTCAGCGGGCGGGTGTGCACCGGCGAGGCGCAGGTGGAATCCACCGCGAGGTGGGCGCCCGCGGCGTGTGCGATCACGGCAGCGGCCTCGATATCGGTGATGGTCCAGAGCGGGTTGGACGGGGTTTCCAGCCACACGAGCCTGGTGGCACCCGGCTTCACCGCCGCCTTGAGCGCCGCGAGGTCGTCGGTCTCGACGAAATCCACCGCGAGCCCCCAGCGCGTCGCTTCGCTCAGCAGCCAGGCGCGCAGGCCCCAGTACATCACCTTCGGCGCCACGATGTGGTCGCCGGGCGACAGCGCGAGGAAGACCGCGGTCGCCGCCGCCATGCCGGAGGCGAAGAGCAGCGCGCCGGCGTCCGCCTCCTCCAGCATCGCGAGCACCGCTTCGGCCTCGCGCGTCGTCTCGTTGTCCGGCCGGCCGTAGATGAAGCCGGAGGAATAAGCGTTGTCCTCGTCGCGGACATAAGTGGTGGCGACGTGTATCGGCGGCACGATCGCGCGGGTCAGCGGATCGATCTTGCCCATCGCCTGGGCGGCGAGCGAGCGGGGGTGGAGCGCAGGTTTGGTCATGGCTGGATCCGGATTTCTACTATAGTGGACATTCATCTCACCACGCGGCTGCCAGCGTCAAGGGTTGCCGACCCGGCGCTCAGTGGCGGCGCCAGCGATGGAAGGCGCGCATCAGGCCCGGCGCCCATCCAGGCACGTGAGCCCGCCGCCACTGTCCGCCGGCGTCACGCGTCGCCTCGGCGTAGGTCGGGTAGGCGTGCACCAGGGAGAGCAGCGATTGGAGGCCGAGGTCGTTCTGCATCGCGAGCGCCACCTGGGCGAGCATCTCGCCCGCGCGCGGCGCGGCGATGGTCACGCCGAGGATGCGATCCTTGCCGTGGGCCGTCAGCACCTTGACGAAACCTTCCCGCGCGTCGTCGGCGATAGCGCGGTCGAGTTCCGCGAGGTCGTGGAACGTCACCTCGTAGACCACGCCGCGCTCGCGCAGCTCCCGCTCCGTGGCGCCGGCGCGCGCGATCTCCGGGGCGATGTAGGTGACGGCGGGCATCACCGCGCGGTCCGGGCGGATGCGGTGGAAAGGCCGGAACAGGGCGTTCACCGCCGCATGCCACCCCTGGTGCCCGGCGGCGTGGGTGAACTGCCATGGCCCCGCGACGTCGCCGCAGGCGTAGATGCCGGGCACGGAGGTCTCGAGCCACGGCGAGGTCGCGATGCTGCCGTCCGGCCGCAGCGCCGCGCCGAGTTCCTCGAGCCCGAAACCCTTGGTGCGCGGCCTGCGCCCAGCGGCGACCAGCACCCTGTCGAACGCCAGCGCTTCCTCGCCGCCCGCGTGGCGCACCAGCATTCGCCGCTCGCCGTCCGCCATGTGCGCGGCGATGGCCTGGTGCTCGGTCAGCACGCGCACCCCGTCCCGCTCCAGCGCCGTCCACACCAGGGCCGAGGCTTCCTCCTCCTCGCGTTCAAGGAGGCGGGCGGCGCGCTGGACCAGCGTAACCGCGCTGCCCAGCCGGACGAAGGCCTGCGCCAGCTCGCAGCCGATCGGCCCGCCCCCCAGGATCAGCAGCCGGCGCGGCGCCTCCTGCAGGCGCCACAGCGTCTCGGAGGTGAGGAAGTCGACGTCGGCCAGACCCGGCACATCGGGCACGTGCGGCGCGGCGCCGCTGGCGACGACGATCGCGCGCGTCGTGAGGATGTCCTCGCCGACCGCGACTGCGCGGGGTGAGACGATGCGCGCATGGCCGTGGCGCACATCCACGCCCAAAGCGCGGAAGCGCTCCGCCGAGTCGTGCGGTGCCACCGCTGCGATCGCACCACGGATATGCGCGAAGGCGGCGCGCGTGTCGGCGGAGCCCGGCATCGGCAGCAGGCCCATCGCCGCAGCCTGCCGCGCGGCGTGCACGAGGTGGGCGGCATGGATCAGCGCCTTGGACGGAACGCAGCCGGTGTTGAGGCAGTCGCCCCCCATCGCCTGCGCCTCGATCAGCGTCACGCTGGCGCCCAGCTGCGCCGCGACCATGGCGGCGACGAGCCCGGCCGAGCCCGCGCCGATCACCACCAGGTTGCGGTCGAACCGTTTTGTCATTGCACTCATGACAGCCTCCCGCGCGGCGCTGGCCGGGGCCCGACGCCCGTGCGGGCAAGTAGTCCCGATGACATGAAGACCGTTTTACTTCGCGGAACTTTGCCGGGGGTCGTGCATGACCTCGAAAACGCGCACGCCCACTTCCCGCGGCTTCGGCGCGAGCCATGGCGAGACCCGTAGCGTCGTCGCGGCATCCGCCACGCCCTGTTGCCAGCGCGCCTCCATCGTGGCGCGGCTGAACTCGTAGTCCTTGGCAGCACCTTGCGGCCGGTCCGGCCGGTAGACGAGCTGCACGATGTCCATCTCTGTCACGCAGCCGAATTCGTAGAGGCGCTTCGCCTGCTCGGTCTGGCGCAGTTCCTCTGGCAGCAACCGGTGCAATTCGTTGATGGCATGGCGGACGTCGTGCTTGTGGCGGAAGATCTCGGTATGGACGCGCGTACGGCTGGAATAACGGATGTCCTTCTCGCGCTCGCTCACCTCCTCGAGGCTTGCGGGCAGCTTGCCGCCGCCGTGGAACACGTCCACCTGAAAGGCCAGCCGGCTGCGGCGTGGCACGTAGTCGAGTATATATTGCAGCGGCGTGTTGGAAACCAGGCCGCCATCCCAATAGTACTCACCGTCGATCTCGACCGGCGGGAACCCGGGCGGCAGAGCGCCACTCGCCATGACGTGTTCGGGACGGATCTCGATCTCCGCGCTGTCGAAATAAAGGAAGTGGCCGGTACGCACATTCACCGCACCGACGCTGAGGCGCATTTCGCCGGTGTGGTTGAT
>DAHUXX010000099.1 GCA_027306955.1 Acetobacteraceae bacterium
TCCGCGCCGAGCACGACCTGAAGCCCGCCGAGGTCGAAGGCATCGAATACGGCATCTCCCGCGCCGGCCTGCTCCTCATCGGCGAGCCGCAGGAGCGCCGCTCCAACCCGCAGAACGTGGTGGACGGGCAGTTCAGCGGCCCGTTCGTGCTGGCAACCGCGCTCGCCACCGGTGCGATGGGCTGGGACAGCTACGCCCACCTTCAGGATCCCGTCATCCGTGCCCTGCTGCCAAAAATCCGCTGCGTGCACGACGACGCGATCGAGGCGCTGTTCCCCGCCAACATGGCCGGCCGTGTGGCCATCCGCGCCCGCGGGCGCACCTACGAAAAGACCACCCTTGTCCCCAAGGGCGAACCTGCCAACTTCCTCTCCGAGGCGGAGCTGCGCACGAAGTTCGCCGGCCTCGCCGGCAGCGTGCTCGGCGCGGACCGCGCCGCCCGCCTCGCCGACGCGGTGCTCGCCATCGACAAGACCGCCGATGTCGCCGGCCTGATGCGCCTCGCCTCGCCGCTCATGGCCGCCAGGATGGCGGGCGAATAAGCGGCCGGCCCCGAACCAGGAGAAGCAAGCACCGGGAACCCGGACCCGGAAACCCCGTCGCCGACAGAACCCAACCTGCCACCGAGGGGAGAACGCGATGCTGACCGACACGCAGTTGCGCCGGTTCGATGCCGAGGGCTTCCTGCTGCTGCCCGACTGGTTCCGTCCCGAGGAGGTCGAACTCCTGCGCCGCGAGGCCGACGCGATCTTCGCCACCAGCCGCGAGGAGATCTGGCGCGAAAAATCCGGCGCCCCGCGCACCGCCTTCGCCCCTCACACTTATAATGAGGCGTATGGCCTCCTTGTCCGCCACCCGCGCCTGATCCGCCCCGTCGAGGAGGCGCTCGGCGAGGCGGTCTACCTGCACCAGCTCAAAGTCAACGCGAAAGCGGCGTTCCACGGCGATGTCTGGCAGTGGCACCAGGATTTCGGCACCTGGTCGCGCGAGGACGGCATGCCGGAGCCGCGGGCGGTCAACATCGCCGTCTTCATCGATAACGTCATGGCGATCAACGGCCCGCTGATGCTGGTGCCGCGCAGCCACCGCAGCGGCTTGCTGGATGCCGGCCACGACCTCACCACCACATCCTACCCGCTCTGGACGCTGGACGAGCCGACGGTCTGGCGCCTGGTGAACGAGGGCGGCATGGTCGCCGCCACCGGCAAGCCGGGCACGATGCTGATGTTCCATGGCAACCTGGTGCACGGCTCGGCCGGCAACATCTCGCCGTTCGCGCGCAAGATCGTGCTGCTCTCGCTCAACGCGGTCTCCAACGCCATCCGCGCGCCGACGCGCCCGGAATGGATCGCCCATCGCGACTTCACCCCGATCGAGTGCGTCGATGATGCCGCGCTGCTGGACTACGCGAGGAGCCGCGAGGTCGCCGCCGAATAGGGGCAACTCTATCCTCTCCGCGTTCGATGTTACGGCTCGGACATCGCGGCGGGGTGGCCGCCGCTCTCAACCCGGCGTGCGACGTGGGGCACGATCATTTTTTGTACGGCAGCTCGGAGGAACCACCCACAACGCTTTGCGAATCCATGGATTTCGGAGACATACTCTTAAAATCGAAAATTCTTAAAATTAGGGTTTATTTTTTAAACATGTCGGCGTATGTTCCTCTCCGAAACGTAATCCGTGGCCCGGCCATTCAGGGAGGCTTGTGATGATCCGCCGTAATCTCCTTCTCGCCGCCGCAGCCGCCGCGCCCTTTGCGCTGGCTTCGGGTGTCGCCTTTGCCTATCCCGTGCTGTCCGTGACCAATGCCGCCGTGACGGTCTGGGAGACCACCAACAATCCCGGGTCCGGCTTTTCCGCCGACGCCACGACCGCGACGAACCTTGCCGGGGCAAGCAGCGGCGTGATAACCGCTACGTTCAACTACACGGGCCCCATCAATTTCGACAACGGCGCCGCGCAGAACAGTCCGCCTGGTGGCGATACATTCAGCGCTTTCTTCAGCAGCAGCGGGCTCGCTGGTCCTAATTACGGCATCTCGGGTTATAGCGGCAGTGGCACGCTGTCTTATGGCATGACTCAGATCGCGAATTTCGGTACGTTGACCGGTTTCCTCGGCTCGAGCGGCAGCGCGTCCAGCTTTTCCTATGACACGCTGTTCAAGATCGACCTCGGCAACATGACCCCGCTCACGCAGCTGCAGATCAGCCATGACGACGGCGTCAGCGTTTATCAGAATGGCAGCCCGATCAGCGGATTCACGAGCAACCCGACCAGCCAGGTCACCGAAAGCGGGACGCTGGTGGCGGGGGGCGATGCGACGCTCTATTACGGGTTCGAGAACGGTTCGCCGGAGGTTCTGAACGTCCAGGTCCAATCGGGCGGCCAGCAGAACCCGCTTCCCGAACCCACGAGCATGGCCGTGCTCGCCACGGGCCTGCTCGGCCTCGGCTTCCTGGTCCGCCGCCGCTCGCTGCGCGGCTGACCTGATCCGCCTTCCCACGGCGGGGTGGTGCCAGCCAGGCGCCACCCCGTTCTGATTCCGGGCCCCTATTTTCGCCCGTAGAACGCGGCCAGCACGCCGACCGCTTCCCCGTCCGCGGCCAGCCGCTCGTAGAGCCGCGCCGCGCCGCCATAGATCGAAGCCCCCGGGATATCCCCGAGAAACGCCTCGATCTCCTCCATTTCGGCGGCCCAACGATACGCCTTGGAAAACATTGCCGGCTCGGAACGCTCGAGCCACGCGAGAAGCGGCTTCTGGCTCGCGGCAAGCTCCGCATGCAGCGCTTCCGCCGCCCCAGCCCGCGCCGCCCCCAGCGCCATCGCCGCGCCCAGCGCCGTCAGCCCCTTGGTGATCCCGGCATAGGCCATCTTCAGGGCGGACGCCGCCCCCACGCCGCCCGCGAGCGGCCGCACATCGATCCCATGCGCCGCGACCGTGTCGAGGCACGCCACGTCGCCCGAGGCATAGAAGCGCGGGCCGGCATCATCGCCCTTCGGCGGCCCGCCGATAATCCCCACGTCCGCGAACCGCACCCCCGGCAGCAGGGCCGCGACCCGCGCCACGGTTGCCGGCGCCACCGCGTTGCAGTCGGCATAGGCGACGCCTGCCCCGCGCGGCACCAGCACCGGCGCCAGCCGCGCCGCCAGCGCGTCCGCCTCCCCGGGCGGCAGTATGGAGAGCACGAGGTCGGCCCACGCCGCCAGCGCCGCCTCGCTTTCGAACGCGCGCAGTCCCGCGGCCCGCCTCGCGGACGCCGCGGAGCGCCCCGCCAACGTCACCGCCACCTCGGCGCCGCGCGCGGCAAGCCGCTGTGCCACCCCTGCCCCCATCGCCCCCGGCGCGATGACGGCGATGCGCATGCTCAGAACTTCACGCCCAGCGAGATGCTACCCATCTGGTGCAGCCCGCCCTTCTGGTGGCGGATCTCCGCGGTCTGGAGCTGCTGCGCGAAGGTCAGCCGCATGCCGTGCCAGAGCAGCGCGAAGCCAAGCTGGAACTCGCCCACGAAGGGCTGGCGCTTGGCCGAGGGCCCTGGCTGGAACGTGTTGCCGTCGATCGCCATGTCATGGGCCACCGCCTGCCCGTCGAAGCCCAGGAACACGTACCAGGCGAACGGCCGCACCGTCTTGTAGGCATCCCCGCCCGAAAGCCCTGGCCGCACGATCGGCACGCCGTAATCCGACAGCAGCCCCTGCCCGATGCGGAATGTCGCCCCGGTCTGCGCATAGACGCGCACATTGCCGAGCCCCACCGTCAGTTCCGGCAGCGCATCGGTCTCGAGCCCCAGCACCTTGCCCATCTCGTAGCGGTAGATGCGCTCGTTCAGGATCTCGAACGCCGGCTCGTTGTGGATCTGGTCGGACCAGCCGTGGTTGTGGCCCTGCCCGATGAGGTCGTGGAACCCGTTCTGCAGCTGCCCGCCCTGCGCCATCGGCCCGGTGACGCCGAGCGAGACGGCAAACGTGTTGCGCGTGAGCGGCGTGTCCTGGATCAGTGAGCCGGTGACCAGCAGCTGGGCCGAGTTCGGCCAGTCGCCGGGGTTGAGCCTGATTACCGTGTCGTTCGCGGCCGTGTACATGTTCTGGCCGATATTGATCGAGACGCGCTGCGTGCCGGGCCCATAGAGCGCGCGGCCGAGATCGTGCACCCAGCCCGGCACGTACTTGTCCGAGGGCGAGGTCCAGGAAACCCGCAGCCCGTTGGTGAAGTAGTGGTCGCCGAAATGCGGGTTGGTGGTGACCGTCGAGTTCTGTTCCTGGATCGTCCAGATGCTCGAATTGTCGGGGCCGGCCGGCGCCGGCTGCGCCATCGCCGGTATCGCGCCACACGCGAGCAGGGCTGTGCCGGCCAGCAGGACGGCGGGAAGACGGGGATGCAAGGATCTCTCCGGCGGTTGGCTTTCGTTACAGTAGAACAGGCACATGCCGCGCCGGAACCCCCCCGTTCATCGCGCCGCCCGCGCCCGTCGGGCACCAGGGACGGACCCGATCAGGCGGGACGGCGGGCCTGCGTCGCGGCGAGGCGATAGGCCCGCGCGACAAGGCGCGTGTGCAGAGCGCGCAGGGTCGGGTCCACAGGGTCGGTGATGACCGGCGCGCAACCCTCGGCGGCGCAGACGGCGCGCGCGAAATCCGGCGTCATCGCAACCGCGCCCGCAGCGTTCCCGAACGCGCCGCGATGGCCGGTGTCGGGATCGGACTCACAGGGCGGGCACGAGGCGGCCTGAAAGCGAGCGCGCACGGTCGCCTTCGCGAAGCGCTTCGACCGGAACCAGCCCGAACCCGCCACGGATTCTCGTTCCGCTGGCAAAACAGGCGGTGATGCAGGTATCATGGTTCATCTGCGTCACGCCGACGGCGCCGATGCCGCTGTCGCCGCCGGCGGGAAGGCTGAAGGTCGGACCGCATCGGGACGGAGCGGAAGCAGCAAGGGCGCGACGGCGGCTGCGTCCGTGCGCGGCACCGGCGCCGGTCGCTCAACCCGCGTCCCGCCACAGCGAGAACGCCGCCACCGGCATCCGCCGCCGGCCGGCGAAGCGCGCCACCGCCATCGCCACGTCCTGCCCGAGCCCGGCCTGCCGCGCGCAATGGACGAAGATCTGCTCCAGCACGTCCTGCTGCGCGTGGCTTCCGCCCATGGTGGTGAACGCCCCGAGCGCCGGGCGCATCGCCTCGACCGCGTCGGCCGGCCGCCCCTCGCGCCAGGCGCGCACGCCGCGCATCGCCGGCAGCACCGCGGCGGCCAGGATCGGCCGGCGCGTCGGCGACCTGTCGGCACCGGAAGCCGCCTCCTGCGTCGCCGCCAGCAGCCGGTCCGCCGCCCCGCCCCGCCCGGTCGCCGCCAGCGCCATCATCGCGTGCGGCAGCGTGAACGGCGAGACCGTGTCGCCGATCTTCTTTTCCGCCTGGTCCGCCAGCTCCTCCCAGCGTCCGCCCACATCGACGCCGCGCATCTCCAGCCGCGCCAGCATCGAGGCCGCGTTCTGCACGTCGATGTGCAGGTCTGGCATCGCGATGGTCAGCGGCGAGGCCAGGTTGCGGAATTCCGCGTCATAGAGTGCCAGCACCACGTCCATCTCGCCGCCCTCGAGATGGTACAACGCACGATGCCACCAGAGGTGGTGGCGCAGGTTGTTCCCGCTTCCCCAGTGCGGCGCGAGCCCGCCGAGCCAGGCGATCCCCTCCGCGCGCCGCGCCTGCATCTCGAGAATGTGCGCGACCGCATGCGTCGCCCAGAAATTCCCGGGATCCTCCGCGACCGACCGACGCCCGTCCGGCTCGGCGGCAAGAAAATCGCCGCATTCCTCCTGGGCGAAGCAGCGGCAGGCCAGCATCGCCCCGAAGCCCGGCACGGCGGGCGACCACTGCAAGCGCACCCGCTCCACCGAGGCGCGCATGTCCTGCGGCCGGCCGAGCCAGAAATTGCTGTTGTGCGCGAGGAACAGCGCCAGCAGGTCGCGCGGGTGGCTGGCGAGGATCGTCTCCCAGCCCGCGATCGCGGCGTCGATGTCGCCACGGGTCCATGCGTCCAGCGCCGCGATATGCAACTGCTCGCGTGCATTCGCCGTCGCATGCCGCGCCGCCGCCAGCCCGGCCCGCGCCGCGGGCACCAGCTTCGCGGTGTAGGCGAGCATCGGCACCGCGCCCGCCAGCACATGCGCCATCGCGCAGGACGGATCCGCCTCGCGCAGCGCGCCGAGCTTCGGCATCAGGTCGGCATGGAAGCGCACCAGCGAGGCGAGCGCCGCGTCATACGCGACGGCGCTCGTCTCGTCCGCGGCGGTCATCAGGTTTCCTTGGGCATCGCGCGGCATGGGAGGAGCGTTCCACGCCGCCGGCGGCAGGTCAAACGCCGGCCGCTCACGGGTCCGGGGCGGCGATACCGCCACCGCGCGGCAGCCCGATCACACTCGTCAGGATTGCAATCTTGCAGCGCACAAAAGCGTATTTTCCCTTTCCGCTTGCCAGGTTTCCGGACGGATCTTATATTCAAAAACCTGGATACGTTGGCTGCAAGCCAAGCGATGTGCCGGCTAACACGAGAAGCGCCTCTCACGGGCTGGAAGGATCGATCGACGATGGAAGCGCAGAACGAGCCATCGGCAAACACCAAGAGCATGTCGATCATCGTCACCAAGGGCTCGCTCGACTGGGCCTACCCGCCCTTCATCCTGGCCACCACGGCGGCCGCGATGGGGGTGGACGTCACGATGTTCTTCACCTTCTACGGCCTGCCCCTGCTGCTCAAGAAGCTCAACCCTCAGCTCACCGTCCTCGGCAACCCGGCGATGAAGATGCCGATGATGGGGATGCATGTCGGTATGCCCAACATCATCGGCATGATCCCGGGCGTCGATGCCATGGCGACGACGATGATGAAGAACCTCATCAGGAAGAAGGGCGTCGCCTCGATCGAGGAGCTGCGCGAGGCCGCGATCGAATCCGACATCAACATGGTCGCGTGCCAGATGACCATGGACCTCTTCGAGTTCAAGCGCGAGGACATGATCGACGGCATCACGCTCGGCGGTGCCGCCACCTACATGGAAAACGCGCTCAAGGCCGACATCAATCTCTTCATCTGAGGACATAATGGCTGACCAGGTGCTCGACGCGAAGGGTCTCAACTGCCCGCTGCCGATCCTGCGGGCGAAGAAGGCGCTGAAGGAACTTCCCAAGGGCGGAACGCTCGAAGTGCTGGCGACCGACCCCGGCGCCGTCGCGGACTTCGCGGCCTTCTGCCGCACCACCGGCAAC
>DAHUXX010000118.1 GCA_027306955.1 Acetobacteraceae bacterium
ACACCGCGGGCCTGCGCACCACCTTCGGCTCGCTGCTCTACGCGGACAACGTGCCCGACCAGGACGCGGTGGCGGCGGCGCGGCTGCGCGCGGCGGGCGCAATCCTGTTCGCGAAGACCACGACGCCGGAATTCGGCGCCAAGTGCCTCACCGACGCGCCACTGTTCGGGCGCACGCGCAACGCCTGGAGTGCCGCGCATAGCTGCGGCGGCTCCAGCGGCGGCTCGGCCGTGGCGGTGGCCTCCGGCATCGGGCCGATCGCGGTTGCGACCGATGGCGGCGGCTCCACGCGCATCCCCGCCGCCTGCAACGGTGTGGTGGGGCTGAAGCAGGGTCTCGGCACCGTCGCGCACAGCCAGGTCGCCGGCGCGTTCGGCAACTACACCTATGTCACGCCGATGACCCGCACGGTGGCCGACACGGCGCTGATGTTGCAGGCGATGGCGGGGCCCGATGATTCCGACCCGTGGTCGATCGGGGCTCCGGTGCCGGACTACGTCGCGGCGGCGGAGGGCGCGGGCGATCTGCGCGGCGTGCGGGTGCTGACCTGCGCGGCGCCGCCCGGCCGCCCGATCTCGGCGGAGATGGCCGCGGCGTTCCGGCGTGTGCTGGCGACGCTGGAGGCGCTCGGGGCGGAGGTCGATGCGTTCGACGGTGCCGGCTTCGACATCGAACCGATCTGGCGGGCGATCAACCACACCACCTGGCGCGCCCGTTTCGCGGCGATGGCGGAGCGCGATGGCGAGCGCATGAGCCCCTCGCTGCTGAAGCAGCTTGCCCTCGCGCGCGACGTCAGCGGTGTGGAGTACCAGCAGGCGATGTTCGACCGTGCGGCGCTGTTCCGCCGCGTGCAGGTGATGTTCCGCCACGCCGCGCTGCTGGTGACGCCAACGCTGTCGCGCGCGGCGCTGCCGATCGGGCAGGATCTGTTCGGCAAGCTCGAGATCGACGGGCAACATCACGACGACGTGCGCGGCAACTGGTTCCCCTGGACCATGCCGTTCAACCTCACCGGGCATCCCGCGATCAGCCTGCCCTGCGGCTTCACGGCGGAGGGCCTGCCGCTCGGCGTGCAGTTCGTGGGCCGGATGCGCGGCGAGGCGGAGTTGCTGCGCGCCGCGGCGCTGTTCGAGCGAGCGAGCCCCTGGGCGGAGGCCTGGCCGGACGAGCCGGGGCGGTAGGTGCCGGGGCGACCCCTCAGGCGCGGATTGTGAGGCTCGGGAAACGGTTCCGCAGCGAGCCGAGGAGGGGCCCGTCGAGGATGGCGGCGCCAGGGGAGGTGCCGCGCCCTGCCGCGTCCGTCGCACGGCACGCCTGCAGCGCGTAGTGCCGCACCTCGAGATCGGCGAGCGTGCCGGCGAGGCTGGCGAGCGATGCGGCGTCGAGGAGGTCGGGATGCACGGTCGTGCGCACTTCGTGGGCGACGCCGCTGCCGAGCAGCCGCCGCAGGCTCTCACGGGCGCGCTCGCCGCTACCGGCGACGCCCGTGACCCGTGCGTAGTCGTGGAACGGCGCCTTCACGTCGAACCCCACCCAGTCCACGAGCGGCAGGATCTCGCTCAGCCGGTCTGGATACGGCCCCGCGGTGTGCAGGCCGACGCGGAACCCGAGCGCGCGCATCTCGCGCGCCGCCGCCGCGAGGCCGCGCTGGAGGGTGGGCTCGCCGCCGGAGAACACCAGGCCGTCGAGCAGTCCGCCGCGGGTACGCATGAAGGCGACGACCGAATCCCAGCCGATCGCGCCCTCGCGCGTGGCCGGCAGCAGGTGCCGGTTATGGCAATAGGAGCAGCGCCAGGGGCAGCCCTGGCAGAACACGGTGGCGGCGAGCTCGCCGGGCCAGTCGCAAGTCGAGAGGCCGACGAAGCCGCCGACGCGCAACTCAGCCGCGGGGCGCGGCGATGCTCTCTGCGGCTGCCGTCTCGTCGAAGAAGGTCCGTTCACGGACTTCGCTCTGCTTGCCGCGGTTGAAGGAGGCAACGGGGCGGTGGTAACCCATCACCCGTGTCCACACCTCGCAGCGCTGGCGCTCGTCGTCGCTGAGCGCGATGGATCGGGCCGTGTCGGCCTGCGGGATCGTTTCTCCGGCGATATGGTTCATGCATCGGCTCCTTCGGGCAGGCAGTGCAGCGCGCGGCGCTTGCGGGCGAGGATCTCCTCGTCGCATTTGGGGCAAAACTCGAACTCGCCGCTCAGGTATCCGTGCTTCGGGCAGATCGAGAAGGTGGGCGTCACCGTGATGTAGGGCAGGCGGAACGTTTCCAGCGCGCGGCGGACCAGCTTGCGGCATGCCTCGGGCGAGGACAGGCGCTCGCGCATGTAGAGGTGCAGGACGGTGCCGCCGGTGTACTTGCATTGCAGCGCGTCCTGGCGCGACAGCGCCTCGAACGGGTCGTCGGTGAAGCCCACCGGCAGTTGCGTCGAGTTGGTGTAGTACGGGTTTTCTGCCGTGCCCGCCTGCAGGATGCCGGGGAAGCGCTTGCGGTCCTCGCGCGCGAAACGGTAGGTCGCGCCCTCGGCGGGCGTGGCCTCGAGGTTGTACATGTGCCCGGTCTCGTTCTGGTAGGCGACGATGCGCTCGCGCACATGGTCGAGCAGCCGCAGGGCGAAGGCATGGCCCCATGGCGTGGTGATGTCCTCGGCGTCGGCGGTGAAATTGCGGATCATTTCGTTCACCCCGTTCACGCCCAGCGTCGAGAAATGATTCCTGAGCGTACCGAGATAGCGCTTCGTATAGGGGTAGAGGCCGGACTCCATCAGCCGCTCGATGGTCTTGCGCTTGATCTCCAGGCTGTCGCGGCCGAGGTCGAGCAGCTGGTCGAGCCGGCGCAGCAGCCCGGCCTCGTCGCCCTTGTGGAGATAGCCGAGGCGCGCGCAGTTCACTGTCACCACGCCGATCGAGCCGGTCTGTTCCGCGCTGCCGAACAGCCCGTTGCCGCGCTTGAGCAGCTCGCGAAGATCGAGCTGCAGCCGGCAGCACATCGAGCGGATCATGTTCGGCGTGAGGTCGGAGTTGATGAAGTTCTGGAAGTAAGGCAGCCCGTATTTCGCGGTCAGCGCAAACAGGCGCTGGGCATTCTCGCTCTCCCACGGGAAGTCGCGGGTGATGTTGTAGGTTGGGATCGGGAAGGTGAAGACGCGGCCCTTGGCGTCGCCCTGCGCCATCACCTCGATATAGGCGCGGTTGATCAGGTCCATCTCGGCCTGGAGGTCGCCATAGGCGAAGTCCATCTCCTTGCCGCCGATGACGGGGATCTGCTCGCGCAGATCGTCCGGGCAGGTCCAGTCGAAGGTGAGGTTGGTGAACGGCGTCTGCGTCCCCCAGCGCGACGGCACGTTGAGGTTGTAGACCAGTTCCTGGATCGCCTGGCGCACCTCCTCGTAGCCGAGGCGGTCCTTGCGCACGAAGGGCGCCATGTAGGTGTCGAAGGAGCTGAAGGCCTGTGCGCCCGCCCATTCGTTCTGCAGCGTGCCGAGGAAGTTCACGATCTGGCCGACGGCGCTCGACAGGTGCTGCGGCGGCCCGGCCTCGACGCGGCCGGGAATGCCGTTCAGCCCCTCGGTCAGCAGGGTGCGCAGCGACCAGCCGGCGCAGTAGCCCGCAAGCATGTCGAGGTCGTGGATGTGCAGGTCGCCGTCGCGGTGCGCGGCGCCGACCTCGGGGGCGTAGATGTGCGACAGCCAATAATTCGCCGCGACCTTGCCGGAGACATTGAGGATCAGCCCGCCGAGCGAATAGCCCTGGTTGGCGTTGGCGTTGACCCGCCAGTCCGTGCGGTCGAGATAATCCTCGACCGAGGCGGCCACCGCGACCATGGTCTCGCGATCCTGGCGGATGCGCGCATGCCGGTCGCGGTAGACGATGTATGCGCGGGCGGTGGCGAAATGATTGGCGGAGATCAGGACCTGCTCGACGACGTCCTGAATTTCCTCGATCTGCGGCGGCCGGGCCTCGAAGCGCCGGGCCAGCACCTTGACCGCCTGGGCGGTGAGCAGGTCCGCCTCGTCCTCGGCGAACTCGCCGGTGGCCGTGCCGGCCCGGGCGATCGCCGCGCGGATCTTGCCGGCGTCGAAAGGCACCGTCATGCCGGAGCGCTTGGTCACGCTTTCCGGCTGGGAGACCGTCTGCAACCCGCTCATCCACACCCGCCCCGTCCCGAGGCGTCACGAAATGGGGCGGCGCGGGACGCTATATGTATTGGCAACGTGGTCTTCACACCACTAAATATCGTATGCGCTGGCGAAGGGTGGGCGTCAAGAGCCGCGACGCGGCCAGCCATGGCGCGGCTTCGCGCAGCCGCCCTCCGGGTGCGGTCGTTGACGCTCGCCGCCCCACCGCCATACTCGACATCGTGATCGACGTGGCGAAGCGGGACGGTTCCGTGCCGCGGGCGACGATCCCAGGCGGAACGCGGCGTGCCATGCAGCGATGGCCGGGTCTGGCGAGACTGTGCGCCTGCGGCGCCTTGGTGTTGCTCTCCGTTCTGGCGGGGCTCGGGGCGCTGCTCGGCGCCACTTCGTGGACGGCGCGCCCCGTGCTTTTCCTGGCGGCGGGCTGGGCGGTGTTCACGCTCGGCCTCGTCACCGCGTCGCGGCTTGTCTGCGCGCCGGGGCGGCGGTGGCGCGTCACCATGGCGTGGCTGGCGGTCCTTTCCGCGCTCGGCGCCGCCGCCGTGCTATGGCCCGACGCGGGGATCACACCGCCGAAACCCCTGCCCGGAACACATTGGGTGCGGCTCTCTGGTGGCGTGCGCCTGGCATATCTCGAGCTGCCGGCAGCGCGCCCGGTGCATGCGATCCCGGTGATATTCCTGCACGGCGGTCCCGGGATGGCGGACATGGGGGGCGACGCGATCTATCTGCGTCGGCTCGCGGCGGACGGCTACAACGTCTATCTCTATGACCAGCTCGGCGTCGGAGAATCGAGCCGGCTGGCCAACCCCGCCCGTTATACCGTCGCAGGCGGCGTCGCCAACCTCGAATCGTTTCGCAAAGCGATCCATGCGCGACGGGTCGATCTCATTGGTTATTCCTGGGGCGCCGCGCTTGCCGCTGCCTATCTGGCAAGCCACGCGCACCATGTGGCCAAGGTGGTCTTCGTGTCGCCTGGTGCCGTGGGCGGGCAGGCCAATGATCTGCTCGAGCTGCTGGGACGCCTCGACGCGGCGCATCTGTGGGCGCTGCTGCGCCAGACGCTGGCACCGCGCGCCATGCTTGGCTGGATGCTGGTGCAGGTGAACCCGCGCGCGGCGCACGCCTTCGCCGGCGACGCGGAGATGGACGCGCGCTTCCGCGACATGATCGCGGCCTTTGCGCCCGCCTTCTATTGCCGTCCGCCGGCGCGCACGAGCGGCGGGCATCCCGGCTTCTACGCGCTCGCGATGCTGCTGCGCCGGCAGGCCTGGCGCGGAGTGGATCCCCACGCGGCGCTGCGCCGCCTCGCGACGCCGGCGCTGATCCTCAAGGGCCAGTGCGACTATCTCAGCTGGGCGAGCGCCATCGACTACCGCGACACGCTTCGCAACGCGCGCCTGGTCTATGTGCCGGACGCGGGGCACCGCCTGTTCGCCGAGCGGCCGCGCGCCTTCGCCGCGACCGTCTCCGCGTTTCTCGACGGCCTTCCGTTGCCGATGGCCGCGATGACGCAAACGAGCCCGCCGGCGGGCTATGACGGTCCCGCCGGGACGGTGCGCTGAACGGCGGCAGCAAGGAGGGAAACAAAACCATGCCCGCATTGCCTCGGGCGCGCGTCTGCGCTGCCCATCTCGCGCCGGTCTGGATGGATGCCGGCCGCACCACGGACAAGGCCATCGACGCCATCGGCGAGGCGGCGCGCGGCGGAGCGAGCCTGGTTGCCTTCGCCGAGAGCTTCATTCCCGGCTTCCCGCTCTGGACCGCGCTCGCGGCGCCGATCCGCAACCACGAGATGTTCAAGCGCTTCGCTGCCAACTCGATCCGCGCGAACGGCGCCGAGGTCGCGCGGCTGCGCGAGGCGGCGCGGCGGCACGGGGTTTATGTCTCGGTCGGGTTCTCGGAAGCGACCGAGGTCTCGGTCGGCTGCCTGTGGAACAGCAACCTGCTGATCGGGCCCGACGGCGCAGTGCTCAACCATCGGCGCAAGCTGATGCCGACCTTTTACGAAAAGCTGGTCTGGGCGCAGGGCGACGGCGCGGGGCTGCGCGTCTGTCCGACGCCGATCGGCCGGCTGGGCATGCTCATCTGCGGCGAGAACACCAACCCGCTCGCGCGCTACGCGCTTATCGCGCAAGGTGAGCAGCTGCATGTCGCGACGTATCCGCCAGCCTGGCCGAGCCGCCCGCCCGGCGAGGCGGGCGCCTACGACCTCGCGGAGGCGATCCGGATCCGTGCGGCTGCCCATGCGTTCGAGGGCAAGTGCTTCGTGCTGGTTGCCTCCGCCTGCCTGGACCGCGAAGCCGTCGCCGCGCTCTCGGCGCTGTCGCCCGAGGCCGCGCGCGTCATCGAGGCGACGCCGCGGGCGGTCTCGATGCTGGTCGGACCGGACGGCCGCTGCGTCGGGGCGATCCGGCGGGAGGAAGGGCTGCTGCATGCCGAGGCCGACCTCGATGCCTGCGTCGAGCCCAAGCAGATCCACGACATCGTCGGCTACTACAACCGGTTCGACGTGTTCCGCCTGGAGGTGGACCGCACGCCGCGCCTGCCGGTGGTCTTCCGCGACCAGGTGCCCGGCCCCGAACCCGCGTGCGACGCTCCGGTGGCGGCCGACGCGGGAGAGGCCGAAGCTCAGACGGGACGGATCGCGAGCCCCGCGGACCGCCGCAGCTAAAGCAACCTCCGACCAGATGATTCTATCTGGTCGGATATTGTTCTAGTCCGCCGGCGCTTCGCCCGCAGCCTCGGCCAAGGGTTCTTTCGGCCCGGTGTAGAGATGCGGCCAGCGGGCGCGCACCACCGGGCCGTTGGCGGCATAGGCGAAGCAGGAGTCGATCAGACGCGCCGAGCCGTCGTCGGCCGACGGCTTCGCCGGCTGCTGGCCGGTCTGGCGCGCCGCCTCGGCCGCCGCGCGCTCGCGCTCGATGCGCACCGGCCAGAGCGTCTGGAAGGCGACGGTCGCCATCTGCTGGATCAACTCGCGCAGATGCGTGCAGCCCGCGGTGCCGTGCACGCGCCCGACGGCCTCGCGCAGGAACCCCGCCTTGATGGTCAGCCCCTTGAGGCGGGAGAAACTCGCCGCCCCGCCGCCGCAATGATTGAACGGGCCGAACTCGGTGACCGCCTCGCTGTCGTGGATCAGCATGCGGTCGTCGATGGTGAGCCGGAATTTCATGCCGTGCAGCTTCTCGCCTGGATGGATCCAGCCGCGGTCGCGGTTGGCAAAACCCTCGGTGCGCGTGTCGGAAAGCTCGGCCTCGATGTCGTAGAGCCCGTCCTCGCGCGCGTAGCCCTGGATGGTGATGGCGCGGGTATGGACGTGCTTACGTGGGGCGGGGTTGCTAAGGGGCATGCGGAGATCCGGTTGCGGCGCCGCAGCATATGGCGGCACGGGACGGGTCGATCAAGGAACGCGGGTGGCGCCTATGCCGGCGGCTCGCCCTGGACCGGTTCGATGTCGAACGCGCGGATCATCGCCGTCGCCTCCGCGATCGCGGCCTCGAGGTCGGCCGCCTCCGTGCCCTTGGCAACGATGGCCACACCGTTGCCGCCCGGCCGGTAGAACGGATAGCTGCCGATATCGAGGCTGGGATGGCGCGACTGGATGGCGGCGAGGGGCGCGGCGATGCGCCCCTCCAGCAGCCCCGTCCCGTGCACCGTGCGCGAGACGACGGGTCTGCCGCCCGCGAGCGTCGGCGCGAGGGCCTCGAACATCGCCTGCATGATGCGCGGCACGCCGGCCATGACGTGCACGTTGCCGATGGAGAACCCAGGCGCGTTGGAGACCTTGTTCTCGATCAGCGTCGCGCCGCGCGGCATGGTCGCCATGCGCTGGCGCGCCTCGTTGAACTCGCCGGGCTTGTAGGAGGCCTCCATCTTCGGCCAGGCCTCTGGGTGCGGCTCCCACGGTACGCCGAACGCCGCCGCGATGCATTCGCTGGTGATGTCATCGTGCGTCGGGCCGATGCCGCCGGTGGTGAAGACATGGTCGAAGGCGGCGCGCACCTCGTTGACCGTGCGCACGATCACCGCGCGGTCGTCCGGGATGACGCGCACCTCGCGCAAGGGGATGCCGATCTCGCCAAGGCGCGTCGCGAGGAACTTGATGTTCGCGTCCTGAGTGCGGCCGGAGAGGACTTCATTGCCGATGACGAGCAGGGCGGCGGTGGGGTTCTTGTCCATTGGGGCTCGATGCGCGTTGCGGGTGGGCGAGGGGATAGCGCGGCGCGGGCTGCGCGGCCAGGGGCGGCCTCGCGCCGGCACGGGCGTGCCGATCGCGCAAAAATGAGGGGTGCGCGGTCACGGCGCGGCATGCCATACGGGGGAACGACCGGGCGGCCGCGGGCCGGCTGGGATGCGGAGGACATTCATGACAACCCTCGACGTCACGCTCAGCGCCGGATTTCAACAGGAGGTCACGACCAATCCCTCGCTGTATGTCTACGCCATCGCCTATGACAGCAACGACCCTACCGGCGTCATTACCACGCTCGCGGCGGGCGGCGCCGTGGAATCCGCGAACGGCGTCCTCGCGGTCGGCCTGCTGAACACGACGATATCCGCGGACACCAGCTTCGACGGCGGGAAAGTCTATTTCGTTGTCGAGTCATCCGGGACGGTCCCCGACATCGCGACGCAGATCTCCCAGCAGAGCGACCTCAATCTCGGCAACGCCCAGGCCAATCATTTCGTCTACGACAGCATGGAGATGACGCTGTCGAACAAGAAGCCGGACGCCGCCAACCTGACCTCGGTGAACGGCTTCGCGCTGCCGATGGAGCTCAGCGTTCCCTACAGCAACGGCAGCACCGCGACGGCGGGCTACAACGTCAGCGGCCAGAGCCTGATCCAGGCGCTGGTGGCGAACGAGGGTGGCGGCACATCCGATATCGCGCAGTTCCTGCCGGGCACGATCGGCAGCCTGTTCCAGATGGCGATCGCGCCCGCGGCGGTGATCTCCGCCGCCACGCCCAACCCGTCGAACGTCACGTTCCAGGCCACCAACTGGGCGAGCTACGCGCTGGCGGTGGGCGCGATGGCGCAGACCGCGGACATCCTCCTCTCCGGGTTCTTCGACGGCACGGGCGACCAGAATCACATTTATCACAACGGCGGGTATTTCGCGTACCAGGTGGAATTCGCGCCCACGGCGACGCTCGTCGTGGGTGGCACGGTGGACACCGGCGTCTTCATGCTGGCCCCGGTCAATGCCAGCGAGATCAAGGGCGTGATCGCCGTCAGCGCCGCGCAGCTGGAAGAGAGCATCTATTCCACGCTCGGTACCGCGGAGATCTTCAACAGCACCGCCGAGGTGCTGGGCGGCGCGGCACCCTCCTACACGATCGGCACCGGGGCCAACGACCAGTGGGGCGCCGTGCTGCGCTCGCTGCTGGTGGGGTTCACGGCCGGCTATTACGGCGAGACCGCCCGCTCGGTGAACCCGCAGGTCACGTCCACGATCGATCTCAACAACAGCATCAACTGGGACCCGACCTACGCCTTCGGCAGCGGCACCCTGAACCAGAACGGCACCGTGACGAACCTGGTGACCAGCGACATCACCTTGTCCGCGGGCCAGGTCAGCCACGATCCCTACGCGCAGGTGTTCTACCAGCACTCCAACTCCTACGGCGCCGGCTATGCCGACGCGCTGATGAGCGAGTACTCGGTGGGTGGGCCGCTGGTCTCGGTCTACGACACCACGACCAGCTTGGATGTCGCGACCGTGGACCTGACGCTGTACGCACCCAACGAACAGCCGAGCGGCTACACCACGCCGGAGATCGCGAACTATATCGCTCCCGGTGCGAACGGCTACGACGTGCCGGATGCCACGCCCGCCACCATCGACGTGGGCATGAACTTCGCCGCCACGGTCGGGAACAGTGCTGGCGTGATGCTCAACCGCACGGATGTCGTCACGCTCGACATCATGACCGCCGATACCGGCGGCGTCGCGCAATGGAGCACGGTCACGCTCGACGGTGCCGCGAACGGCGGGCTGTGGCAGCAATGGACCATCAGCGGCAGCAGCGCGACCGGCTATACCGCGACGGCCGGCGCCACCAGCGGAACAGCCGGCTATCTGCAGATCGACGACTTCCCGGTGGTCGCGGCGGGCTCGGCGACAAGCTGGTACCGGATCGGTATCGGAACAAAAACGTTCGACCTCTACACCGTCACGCAGAATGGCAATTTCGACAACACCGCCTACAGCAGCGGCACCGTCAACCAGCGCGGCTCGCTCGCCATCGACGGCCTCGCCTCCATCACGCCGCAAAAATCGGCGGCGCAGACGGTCCCCACCTTCACCATCAGTTTCGCCACTGGCGCCGGGGTCGCGGTCGATCCCTCGCAGATGGTCATCAATACCGCCGCCCCGGCGACGCAGCCGGACGCGCCGGTTGCCGGCGTGATCGTCAACGGCACGTTCGAGGCGCTGGGGGGGCAGACCCTCCAGGCCAGCAACACCATCGCCACCACGATCGCGACGCCAAGCCTGGCGCTGGCGTTCGGCTGGACCGGGCTCAACAGCGATCCCAACGCGCCGTCCTGGATCAGCGGCTACACCAACAAGGTCGACGCCCTCGACACCGTGGAGGTAACAATCACGCCGGTGGGCGATGTCACCCACAAGCTCTCCGCGACGGCGACGGCCAATCTCGATGGCGAATGGCAGACCGGCACGGTCGCGCTCGGTGCCGGCACGACCTACGACATCACCATGGCGGCGTATCAGGCCGGCATGACGGGACCGGTCACGCAGCAGAGCCAGCCTCTGGTGCTGGATGTCGCCTGCTTCGCCGCGGGCACGCGTATCCTGACGGCGCGCGGCGAGGTCGCGGTGGAGGATCTGGCCGTGGGCGATCTGGTGTGTGCGCGCGGCGCGGGGCTCACGCCGGTGCGCTGGCTCGGGCGGCGCCACATCGATTGTCGGCTGGATGCGCGCCCGCGCGACGTTGCCCCGGTGCGGGTGCTGGCCGGCGCCTTCGCGCCCGGCGTGCCGCATCGCGACCTCCTGCTCTCGCCCGATCACGCGGTGTACGCCGAGGGCGTGCTGATCCCCATACGCTACCTCGTCAACGGTCGCACGGTGCGGCGCGAGACGGTGGACGCGGTGACGTACCATCACGTGGAACTCGTCGCGCACGACGTGATCCTCGCCGAGGGGCTGGCCTGCGAATCCTATCTCGACACCGGCAACCGCGCGATCTTCGAGAACGCCGGGGGCAGAAAGGAGGACGCTGCGTTCGCGGTCGCGGTTTGGGAGACGGGTTCGTGCGCGCCGCTTGTGCTGAGGGGGAAGGAAATGGTTGCGGTGCGGCGCGGGCTGCTCGTGCGCGCAGAAGAACTCGGCCACACGATCACGCGCGAGCCGGCGCTGCGGGTGGTGGCCGATGGGCGTGTGCTGCGGCCGCGCAGGGCGGGGCGGGTGGCGCGGTTCCGCCTGCCGGAGGCGGTGCGCGACGTGCGGCTGGTTTCGCGCAGTGCCGTTCCCGCGCAGACCGGTGCGGCGGCGGAGGATCACCGGCGGCTCGGGGTCGCCGTCGCCGGCATCCGGTTCGATAGCGAGACGATCGGACTTTCCGATCCGCGGCTGGGGCGCGGCTGGCACGGCGTGGAGCAGGGCACCGCGGGCGAAGCCTGGCGCTGGACCGACGGCGAGGCGAGCCTCGCGCTCGAGGGCGGCGGCGTGCTGGACGTGGAGGTCGCGCTGACCGAGGCCTACTGGCGCGACGAGGGGGCGCCGGCCGGCCGATGAAGCGGCTCTAACCGCCGAGGAAGTCGCGCAGCAGCGGCACCAGCGGGCGGTCGGCGTCCGGCATCGGGTATTCGGCGAGGCGATCCGGCGAAACCCAGGTGAGCTGCTGGCCCTCTTTCGGGCGCGGCATGCCGCGCCAGCGCCGGCACAGGTAGAGCGGCATCAGCAGGTGGAATTTCTCGTATTCGTGCGAGGCGAAAGCGAAGGGAGCGAGGCAATGCGCGGACACGTCGATGCCCAGCTCCTCGGCCAGCTCGCGGATCAGCGCTGCCTCCGGCGTCTCGCCGGGATCGAGCTTGCCACCGGGAAATTCCCAGAGCCCCGCCATGCGCTTGCCCTCCGGCCGGCGGGCCAGCAGCACGCGCATGTCGATGTCAATCAGCGCGCAGGCAGCGACCAGCAGCAGAGGCTTCGCACCTGGCGCCGGGGCCTTCGCCTCGGCGCCGCCGCCCGGGGCGGGCGTGTCACCGAACAGATCCTCGCGCCCGGCGGCGAAGACCATGACGCGGTGCTCGGTGCCGCGGGCGAGGAAGAGCTGCCGGCCCTCGCCCACCTGGCGGAAGCTGATATGGCGCAGCACCGCGACCGAGGCCTCGTTGTCGGTGGCGACGGTGGCCTCGATGCGGTCGAGGTCGAGATTGGCCATGCCCCACCGGGCGAGCCTTCCCGCGGCCTCGCGCGCGATACCCTGGCGCTGGAACTTGCCACCGACCCAGTAGCCGAGCCGGCCGAGCCGGGCCGCCCGGTCGAGCCGAAGCCCCACGCCGCCGATCAGCGGCGCCTCCTTCTGCGCACCGACGATGGCGAGATGGTAAGCGCTGCCGGCCTCGATCTCGGCGCGCGCGGAAGCGATCCAGCCCTCCGCCTGGTCGAGTGCGTAGGGAAAGGGAACGGCGGCGAGCGTGCGGGCGATCGCATAGTCCATCAGCCGGTGCAGTGCCGGTGCGTCGGCCTCGCGCCAAGGACGCAGGCGCAGGCGCTGCGTCTCCAGCGGCTGGAATCCGAGATCGTCCTTGGTCGCGGACAGGCTCACGTCCTGCCAGTGCCGCAGCCGGGGTTGCGCCGCAAGTGGGGCCGCATGTGCCGGCGTGGGCCCCCTCAGCTCCTGTAGCTGCCGTTGATGTCGATGTAGCCGTGGGTGAGGTCGCACGTCCACACCGTCGCACGGCCGCGGCCGAGGCCGAGATCGACCGCGACGTCGATCTCCCGCCCCTTCATGTGCGCGACGACCGGCGTCTCGTCATAGTCCGCGACGACGCCACCGTCCTTCGCCATCCACACGCCGCCGATCGCCACCGAAAGCCGGTCCCGGTCCGCGGGCTCGCCGGCCTTGCCGACCGCCATGACGATGCGGCCCCAGTTCGCATCCTCCCCGGCGATCGCGGTCTTGACCAGCGGCGAGTTGGCGATCGCCATGGCGACGCGCCTGGCCGAGTTCGCCGAGACCGCGCCCGCGACGTCGATGCGGATCAGCTTCTGTGCCCCCTCGCCGTCGCGCACCACGGCGAGTGCCAGGTCGTGCAGCACCTCGGCGAGCGCGCGCGAGAAATCGCGCAGCATCGGCCCGCCTTCGGCCGGTACGCCCGGATGTTTCACCTGGCCGGTCGCGAACAGCAGCACCGTGTCGGAGGTCGATGTGTCACTGTCCACCGTCGTGGCATTGAACGTGGCGCGCACGCCGCGCGAGAGGAGGTTCTGCAGCGCCGCACTCGGGATTTTTGCGTCCGTGGCAATGAAGCAGAGCATCGTCGCCATGTCCGGCGCGATCATGCCGCTGCCCTTGGCGATACCTTGGATTGTTACCGTCGCGTCGCCGATGCGTGCGGTACGCGTCGCCGCCTTGGGGAACGTGTCGGTCGTCATGATCGCGCGTGCCGCGGCACCCCAGGCATCGGCGGCGAGCGCCTTGGAGAGGCGCGGCAGCGCGGCGGTGAGACGCTCGACGGGAAGCTGTTCGCCGATCACGCCGGTGGAGGCGACGAAGACCTCGCGCGGCTTGCAGCCGGCAAGCTTCGCCGCGGCCTCG
>DAHUXX010000120.1 GCA_027306955.1 Acetobacteraceae bacterium
ATTGCCGCCAATCCCTGACCGCGCCGACCGGCGAAGGTGCATTCGGTTCCCGACCAAAAGCTGCACAGGAGCCTGTTGACCGGACTGCGCGAGGCTCCTAGCGTGTTGTCATAAAATTGTCATAATAAGGGGGGGAGGAAACATGCTTCGAGCTTTGCGCGCTGCGGCCATTGCGGGCGCCGTGCTGCTGCCGTCGGCGGCGTTCGCCGCGACCCCGACGGTGAGCGTCGTGGATACGCTTTCCGGGCCCAACTTCCAGGCCTTCTGGCACAACTACCTGATCCCGACGATCGAAAAAGAGGCCGGGGTCAAGGTCCAGTACACGCTCGGCAGCGGGCCCACGTTGCAGTTGCAGATGAAGTCCTGGAAGCAGGACCACCCGGTCTTCACGCTGCTCTTCGTGAAGGGGCTCGACCTCTCCAACTTCGTGACCGCCGGCGTCAAGCTCGACAGGCTCTATCCCGACCACAAGGCCGAGATCCCGAACATTGCGATGGAGCCAACGCGGTTTCTCGCCGCCAACAACGGCGTGGAGCTGCACGGCACCGGCCTGATCTTCTGGCGGGCGCAGTTCGATCTCATCTACAATTCGAAATTCATCAAGGACCCGCCCAAGACCTGGGAGGAGTTCTACAAGCGGCGCAAGGAATTCGCAGGCCATATCGGCATCATCCGCCCCGATGCCGCATCTGGCGGCGGGCGTGCGTTCATCTATTCGTTCCTTAAAGCGAACGGCGTCGATTTTTCCAAGCCACTTCCGGAACTCGAGAAGACAGCTCAGTGGAAGGCCGCGTGGGACAAGTTCCACGAGTTCTCCAAGTCCTTCGCGCAGCCCGTGGCGTCCTCGCCGCCGGTGATGTTCCACCAGTTCCAGACGGACCAGGTCTGGATCACCGACTATGCGCAGGACTACTCGCTGTGGAGCGCCTCTCAGGGCCAGTTGCCGCCGACAACAAAGGCCGCACCCCTTGATGTCAACATCGTCGGCGCATCCAACGCATGGTGCGTGGTGCCGGCCGCGGACTCGCCGGAGCAGAAGGCGGCCGCCTATAAGGTGATCAACGTGCTGCTCTCGCCCGCGGTGCAGAACCACATGCTCGAGGTGATGTACGAGTACCCCGGCACGACAGCCTGGCGGAAGGCGAACCCTGAAGTGTGGAAGAAAATCCCGACGGTGGCCGCGGCGGAATCCCACGGCACGCTGGTCACCAACTTCGGCGCCATCACCTACATCCAGCGGCACGGCATGGCGCACATGGCGCAGTAGCGGCCCCGCCGCGCAAGGTGCGGTAACGCCATGCGACGCCTCGGCGGAGGAGGGTTCACCGCCCTCCTCCTGCTGCCGCTGATCGTTTTCCTCGCGCTGGCTTTCTACTACCCGCTGGGCTTCACGCTGGTGCAGAGCCTGACGGATGCGAAGGGCCATGCGACGCTTGCTAATTTCGCGCATTTCCTCGGCCGACGCTCGGGTTGGGCGACGCTCTGGTTGACGCTGCTGCTTTCCGCGCTGGCGACCGCGGCGTCGCTGTTGTTGTGCCTGCCGCTCGCGTTCCTGCTGCGACGGCGCTTCGCTGGCGTCGGCGTGGTGCGCTTCCTGATGATGGTGCCGATCACCATCCCGGCACTTGTTGGCGCGCTGGGCCTGCTCATCCTCTATGACCGCACAGGCTGGGTGAACGCGCTGCTGGTGCGCGGGCTGCATCTTTTCGCCTCGCCGATCCCGATCGACTACACGCGGGGCGGACTCGTGCTTTTCTATGTCTGGATGTTCTTTCCCTATGGCGCGCTGGTGATCGCGGCGGCGCTCGGCGCGATGGACCCGGCGGTAGAGGAAGCGGCCCGGGTCTGCGGCGCGCCGCCGTGGCGCGTCCTTGTCTCCGTGATCCTGCCGCTGCTGCGCCCTGCCCTGCTCGCGGGCTCGGTGATGATCTTCCTGCAATGTTTCGGCGCGTTCAGCGTGCCGTTGATCGCAGGCGGCAATTGGCAGCCGATCGCGGTGCGCATCTACACGGTGGCGAACGTCTTTCTCGACTGGCATACGGCGAGCGCCATGGCCATCGTGATGGCGAGCATCCAGTGCGCGCTGGTGCTGACCTACCAGGTGCTGGCGGACCGTGCCGCGCGCCGCCGGGCCGCGCGCGCATGACGCGGCGCATCCTGCTCGCGGGGCTGCTGGTGCTGTTTGGGCTGTTCATCGTGCTGCCGCTGGCGATGGTGGCGATCGAGGCGCTGGGGAACCGGTGGTTCGGCTCGGCGCTGCTGCCGGCAAGCTGGACGCTGCGCTGGTTCCGTTACGCCGCCGAAACCGCGAACCTGGAAGCCGTGCTGCTCAACACCGCCTATATCGCGCTGCTCGCCACGTTCTTCACGCTCGTGGTAGCGCTGCCGGCGGCGTGGGCGCTGGCGCGGCGGCATGTCGCGTTCAAGGCGGGGCTCGTTGCGCTCGTGTTGCTGCCGCGGATGATCCCCGAGATAACGTTCGCGCTCGGGGTTGCGCGCATCTTCTATAATTTCGACCTTACCAACACCTATGCCGGCATCGCGCTCGCGCATGTGATCCTCGCCGCGCCGTTCGCGGTGCTGGTGCTCATCGCCACCTTCGAGGGCATGGATCAGCGGCTGCTGGAGGCCGGGCGGGTGTGCGGGTGCGGGCCGCTGGCGCTGGCGAGGCGCGTGATCCTGCCGCTCGCGATGCCGGGGATCATCGCGGCGGCATTGTTCTCCTTTCTCGCCTCCTACAACGATTTCGTTCTCACCCTGCTCGTCTATGGGCCCGATACTGTGACCCTTCCTGTCCAGACCTATCTTTCCATCGGCAACGGCTACATGTCGGTCGCGGGCGCGATCAGCGTGATCCTGCTCGCCCCCTCACTGCTGTTCCTGTTGCTGCTGTTGCGCATGGTGCGGCCCGAGGCGCTGCTCGGAGGCATGAAGGGCGCATGACCACGACCGGGCATCTCGAGATCGAGGGCATCGCGAAGAGCTGGGGAAAGCTAGCGGCGCTCTCCGACATCACGCTCGATATCGCGGCGGGGCGCTTCGTCTCGCTGCTGGGGCCGAGCGGGTGCGGCAAGACGACGCTGTTGCGCCTGGTCGCGGGTTCGCTCGCGCCCGACAGCGGGCGTCTGGTGCTGGACGGGCGGGAGATCACCCGGCTCCCGACCCACCGGCGCAACATGGGGATGGTGTTCCAGAGCTTCGCGCTGTTCCCGCATCTCTCAGTCGCGGAGAACGTGGCCTTCCCGCTCGGCGTACGCGGCGTCGGGCGGGCGGAGCGCGAACGGCGCGCCGCCGAGGCGCTTGCGATGGTGCATCTCGCGGCCTATGCCGGCGCCTCGCCGCGGCAGCTCTCGGGCGGGCAGCAGCAGCGGGTGGGCCTGGCGCGCGCGATCGTCTACCGGCCAACCGTGCTGCTGCTCGACGAGCCGCTGTCCAATCTCGACACGGCGCTGCGCGAGGAGATGCGGCTCGAGATCGGCGAGGTCACGCACCGGCTCGGCATAACCGCGATCTATGTCACCCACGATCAACGCGAGGCGCTGGCGCTGTCCGACGAGATCGCGGTGATGCGCGCCGGACGCATCGTGCAGGTGGGCACGCCGACCGACATCCATCGCCGGCCCGCCAACGCCTTCGTCGCGGGCTTCCTCGGCTATGCCAATGCATTGCCGCTCACGGTCGCCGGGGGCGTGGGGCGGCTCGCGGACGGCACAGTGGTCGCGCTGCCGCCCGAGGCGCCCGAGGGCACGGCCGTTGCGTTCATGCATGCGAGCGATGTGGTGCTGCGCGCGGCGGGGAGTGATGCGGTGGGGCTGGCGTGCGAGGTTACCGAACTCGCGTTCATGGGGGAGCGGATGGAGTTCGCGCTGCGCCATGTCTCAGGACTGCGGCTCAAGGCAGCGGCGCCCATCGGCGCAAGCGTGTTCGCACGCGGCGATCGCGTGACCGCGGAGTTGCCGCCTGAGCGCCTGGTCGTCGTCCCGCCGTAGCCGAATCAGGCTGGCAGGACGGCGACGGCCTCGACCTCGAACATCATGCCGGGCATTGCCAACGCGGCGACGCCGAGCGCGGTGGAGGCAGGTGGCGGCCGCGTGCCGAGATGGCGGTCACGGACCTCGCGGTAGATGCCGATCTGGTTCGCGATGTCGGTGAGGAACACGGTCATCTTCGTTACGTTCTCAAAACTTCCACCGGCCGCGGCCAGCGCCATCTCGAGATTGGCGAAGGCCTGCTCCACCTGGGAGCGGAAATCCGCCGCGAGCCTGCCGTCCGGCGCGACGCCGACCTGGCCCGAGATGAAGACCATGCGCGCTGGCGCGGTTGCCGTGACGATGGGGTGTAGCCGCGCGGCGTGTGCACGCCGGCGGGATTGAGGTGGCGAAGCATGTCGGTGTCGGGCATGGGGTTTTTCCTACCTCCTGGACGTCCGCGTTGTGCGGTGGCGTGGCGGGCGAGCAGAACGCCCTTATAACACGGGATCGCCGCCCCCGCCCTGGCGCCAGACCTGGCCGGGGCGGAAGGCGGTGAAGCCTTCCACGCCCGCGCGCGCGCAGGCCGCAGCAAGGCGCACCGCAGGTTCGTCGATGGGCTCGTCGGTGAGATGGAACGTGCCCCAGTGGTGGCCAATGCCGTGGCGCGCGCCGAGCAGGCGGAAGGCGGCGACAGCCTCGTCCGGATCCATGTGCTGCGGGCGCATGAACCAGCGCGGCTCGTAGGCGCCGATCGGCAGCGTGGCCAGCAGCGGCTCGCCGAAGCACTGGCGCAGCTCGGCGAAGAGGGCACCGTCGTGGAAACCGGTGTCGCCGATGTGCAGGATGAGGCCCGCGGGCGTTTCGATCGCGTAACCGCACCAGAGCGCGCGGTTGCGGTCCCAGGGGGTGCGGGCGGACCAGTGATGACACGGCACGGCATGGGCGCGGACGCCGGGGGCGATATCCAGGGCGTCGCCCCAGTCGACCTCGCTTGCGCCGCCAGGGATGGCGCGGCCGCTTCCCAAAGGGGCGATGATCTTTGGGGCGCTAATTGGGCGCGGGCGCAGGAGACGCAGCGTCGCCTGGTCGAGATGGTCGTAATGGCCGTGGGTGATGAGCACGGCGTCGAGCGGCGGGAGGCCGGCAAGATCGATGCCGGGCTTGTTGCGGCGAAGGGGGCCCGCGAGGCCGAATGGGCTGGCACGGCGGCTCCAGACGGGATCGACGAGGATGTTGGCGCCGGCGACCTGGTAGAGGAGGGTCGCGTGGCCGACGAGGGTGGCGCGGAGGGGCTGACTGCTGGCGGGCGGGCGGTCGTGGAAGGGCGAGTGGAACGCCTCCGGCCACGCAGGGCGCTTCGCGAGGCGCCAACGCAGCAGGTCGGCGCGCGAGCGGGACGGGATGGGCTGCCACGGGTTGAAAAAACGCGTGCCGTCGGAATGGGTGGGCCAGGTCATGCGCCGGCCGGGGATCAGCGCTGGTATGGGGTGGGGAGGAGTTCCGCGATCGGCAGAACAACGTCCGAGGCGACAATGACGCGCGCCGACGGATGATGGTCGAGCAGCAGCTCGCGGCAGCGGCCGCAGGGCGGCACGATGGCGGGCGGGCCCGGCGGCTCCTCCGGCTTCGGCTGGCGGACGGCGACGATGGTCTCGACCTCGCGCACGCCCTCCAGCAGCGCGCGGCCGATGGCGACCGCTTCGGCGCAGGTCGCCATGCTGCCGACCGTGGTGCCGAGATGGATGCCGGTGACCACGCGTCCGTCGCGGCCACGCAGCGCGGCCGCGACGGTGTGCCAGAACGGGCGGTAATGCTCCGCGAGGACCGCGCGGGCGGCCGCGATCAGTGCCTCATCGGCCCGGCTGAGCACGCCGTGGGGCTACTCCGCGTCCGCGGTCTCCGGCTCGCCCATCATGGCCTCGGCGACGATGCCGGCCTGCTCGCGGATGCGAGTTTCGATCTGGTTCGCGATGTCCGGGTGGTCGCGGAGGAACTGCTTGGCGTTCTCGCGGCCCTGGCCGATGCGCTGGCTATCGAAGGAGAACCAGGCGCCGGATTTCTCGACCACGTTGGCCTTGACGCCGAGATCGACCAGTTCGCCGGTCTTGCTGATGCCATCGCCATACATGATGTCGAACTCGACCTGACGGAACGGGGGGGCGACCTTGTTCTTCACCACCTTGACGCGGGTCTGGTTGCCGACGACCTCCTCGCGCTCCTTGATCTGGCCGATGCGGCGGATTTCCATGCGGACGGAAGCATAAAATTTCAATGCGTTACCGCCGGTTGTTGTCTCCGGGTTGCCGAACATGACGCCGATCTTGAGGCGGATCTGGTTGAGGAAGATGAGCAGCGTGTTGGAGCGGCTGACGGAGCCCGTGATCTTGCGCAGCGCCTGGCTCATCAGGCGGGCGTGCAGGCCGACATGGGAGTCGCCCATCTCGCCTTCGAGTTCCGCGCGGGGGACGAGGGCGGCAACTGAGTCGATCACCAGCACGTCGACCGCGCCGGAGCGAACCAGGGTGTCGGCGATCTCGAGCGCCTGCTCGCCGGCGTCGGGCTGGGAGATCAGCAGGTTGTCCACGTCGACGCCGAGCTTGCGGGCATAGG
>DAHUXX010000137.1 GCA_027306955.1 Acetobacteraceae bacterium
CGCGCACCTCGATCCCCTCGGCCATCACGAAGGCGCGCTGGAACTGCCGCGCCGCGATGCCGCGGTGGAGGAAGACGCGTCCCTGGCTGTCATCCGCCTGGCGTCCGCGGATGACGAGCTGGTTGTCCTCCTGCGTGATCTGCAGCTCCTCCATCGTGAAACCGGCGACGGCCAGCGTGATGCGCAGGCCGGCGCCGCCGATCTGCTCGATGTTGTACGGCGGATACCCGTCCGACGCGTTCTTGCTCGCCCGCTCGAGCATCTGCTCGAGATGATCGAAACCCAGGAACAGCGGAGAAGCGAAGACGCGGGTGGACAATCGGGCCTCCTCGGATGAGCGGGGCGGTTCGCCGAATCCCCGGAGAGGCAACCCGGCAACGCTTAGATTGGCGGAACGCCGTTGCGTTGCAAGGGGCAACCCCAAGGCGCGGGCCGCGTTGCAGGACGGCACCCGGCGTCGTTGCAACCGGGTGGCCCGGGGCGCTAATCCCCCGCCGATGGATGCTTCCACCCCCAGGCCGCACGTCCGCCCGCCCGCCCGCCCGCCCGCCCGCTCCCTGGGCAAGCCGGACGTCGAGCTGCTGCCAATCCTCATCGCGCCACACAAGACGCTCAAGACCCGCGCCCGCCCCATCGCCAAGGGGGACGCCGACACCGTGCGAGCCCTCATCCCGCGCATGTTCGCCAGCATGTACGCCGCCCCCGGCATCGGCCTCGCCGCGCCCCAGGTCGGCACGCTGCTGCGCCTTTTCGTCGTCGACCTGATGCCGGATAACAAGCCGCAGCCGATGGTTCTCATCAACCCGGAGATCGCCGCCGCCAGCAAGGAAACCGCCATCCGCGAGGAGGGCTGCCTGTCGCTCCCCGGCCAGTACGCCGAGGTCGAGCGCCCGGCCCATGTCGTCATCCGCTACGAGGACGAGACCGGCGCCCGCCGCCAGGTCGAGGCCGAGGGCCTGCTCGGCGCCTGCCTGCAGCACGAACTCGACCATCTCGATGGCATCCTCTTCGTCGACCACCTCTCGGCACTGAAGCGCAACATGATCCTGCGCCGGCTCGCCAAGGAAATCCGCCAGAAGGACACCAAGAACCCGTGACGCAGCCCCTTGCCGTCACGGCAGCGGGGAAGGGGCGTCTGCGCCTCGCCTTCATGGGCTCGCCCGACTTCGCCGTCCCCGCGCTCAGGGCGCTGTCCGCGGCACACGACGTCGTCGCCGTGTACTGCCAGCCGCCCCGGCCGGCCGGCCGCGGCAAGCACCTCCACAAATGCCCCGTCCACGAGGCCGCGGAAGCCCTCGGCATCGACACCCGCACGCCCGTGCGCCTGCGCGCCCCAGGCGAGGCCGAGGCGTTCGCCGCGCTGGACCTCGACGCCGCGGTCGTCGCCGCCTACGGCCTCATCCTGCCGCGCACCTTCCTCGAAGCGCCCAGGCGCGGCTGCCTCAACATCCACGCCAGCCTCCTGCCGCGCTGGCGCGGCGCCGCCCCGATCCAGGCCGCCATCCTCGCCGGCGACGAACGGACCGGCATCACCGTGATGCAGATGGACGCGGGCCTGGACACCGGCGCGACACTGCTGCGCGAGGCGGTCCCCATCGGGCCCCGCGACACCGCCGCCACCATCCATGACGTCCTCGCCCAGCTCGGCGCCAGCCTCGTCCTCAGGGCGCTCGCCGAGAACCCGCCGCCCGTCGCGCAGCCGGAACAGGGCGTCACCTACGCCGCCAGGCTCACGCGCGAGGACGGTCGCCTCGACTGGACCGCGGACGCCGCGGCGCTGGACCGCCGCGTGCGCGCCTTCACCCCCTGGCCCGGCACCTTCACCACGCTCGCCGCCACGGCCGTGAAGATCCTCGCGGCCGAACCCGTCCAGGGCAGCGGCCGTCCTGGCACCGTCCTCGACGACGCGCTCACCGTCGCCTGCGGCACTGGCGCGCTGCGCCTCACCCGCGTCCAGGCCCCCGGTGGCGCCGCGATGGACGCGAGCGCCTTCCTGCGGGGCCATCCCATCCCGCCGGGCACGGTCCTGGGCGCGTGATCCGCTACGCCATCGAAATAGAATACGACGGCGCCGGCTTCGTCGGCTGGCAGTTCCAGGCCAGCGGCATGTCCATCCAGCAGGTCCTCGAGCAAGCCGCCTCCCGCCTCGGCCGCGCCGCGACCCAGGCCGCCGGCCGCACCGATGCCGGCGTGCATGCCGAGGCCCAGGTGGTCGGCCTCGATCTCGACCGCGCCATCGAGCCCGAACGCCTGGCGGCGGCGCTCAATTTCCACCTCCGCCCCAACCGCGTCGCCGTCCGCCGCGCGGCGGTGGCGCCGGAAGGCTGGAACGCACGCCTCTCCGCCATCGGCCGCGAATACCGCTACCTCATCCTCAACCGCCGCGCCCCCCCGGCACTCCTCGTCGGCCGCGCCTGGCACGTCGAGCGCCCGCTGGACCACGAAGCCATGCACCGCGCCGCGCAGACGCTTCTCGGCAAGCACGACTTCACCTCCTTCCGCGCCGCCGCCTGCCAGGCCAGGTCGCCCCTGCGCACCCTCGACCGGCTCGACGTCCGCCGCGACGGCGAGCTCATCGTGATCGAGACCGCCGCCCGCAGTTTCCTGCACCACCAGGTCCGCAACATGGTGGGCTCGCTGGCCCAGGTAGGGCAGCGGCGCTGGCCGGAATCCCGCGTCGCCACGGTCCTCGCCGCCCGCGACCGCCGCGAGGCCGGCCCCACCGCGCCGCCGGAGGGCCTCACCCTCGTCGCCGTCCGTTACCATACCGATCCGTTCTGCGCGGCGCCAGGCATCCGCTGCAACGAACGCGGGCTCTAGAAAACATGAGTTGCTCTAAACAGACGCCATCTGCCGGGCGCGGCGCTACCCGGGCTTGACCATCCGCACGATGGAGCTGACGCGCTCCACCCTGCCAGAAACGATGCGCGCAACCAGGCGCAGCAGCCGCAGCATCTGGCCCGTCCGCCCGATATCGGTGCGGTAGAAAATGTCATAGAGCTGCACCGGCATCGGATGGATCGTCGGCTCCGCGAAGCCGATCTCGCGTCCCGTCGCGATGATCAGCCTGGGCGGCATGTCCCGCTCGTTGACGCCGTAGTCCCGCATCGCCGCCTGCGAGCCCGGATGTGCCGCATGCCCCTCGCCCGGCTCGTAGGTCAGCAGCACGCCGCCGGGCCGCAGCGCGTTGTAGGCGGCGCGCAGCGCGTCGCGCTCGCTGTCGGCATGGTGCAGGCTTTCGAAGAACACCGCGCAGTCGAACGCCGAGAGTTGCGGCGGGTTTTCATAGTCGCCGCAGACGAAGCCCAGCATGGCGTCCGGCGCGTTCAGGGCCCGGTTCTCCTCCGCCACCGCCACCATGTCCGGCGCGATGTCCACGCCCGTCACCTCGAAGCCGTAGCGGGCGAAGAACACGCTGGTCCATCCGCCGCCGCAACCGAAATCGACCAGGCGCGCGGGTGGCGCCGGCAGCAGCCGCATCAAGGCGCCGATCGCGGCCAGGTTGTTTGCGCAAAGCCCGTCGCTGAACGGCTTGCCCAGCGAATGCCGCCGCCAGGCCTCGCCGGTGTTGCGCAGGTAGTCGCGCTCGGCTTCCTTCGTCATCCTGGCCTCCTGCGGACCGGCAGCGGCGCCATGCAGGCGACCCGGGCATCGGCTGCGATCCGCCGCGACCGCCACCAATCCGGCTCGCGACGGACTCCGCCATCCGTGGCGGGCCAGCGCAGGCCGGCCGTCGAAGCCGCTCCGTTCGCCCCCGCGAGCACGCTCCGGCTGGATTGAATCATCCACCCAGGCCCTCGCCCGCGATCCTCGACGTCGCGCCGGAACTCCTCGAACCCGAACCTGCCGTCCTGTCGCTGGAAGAGATCCACGCAGCGATCGGCCCCGGGATTCTCGATGCTCCCGACCACCACCCAGGTTTTGTCGATCCTCAGCGACATGACGCAACCCGCCTCACCGCCCGGTGAGCAGCAGCGGCCCTTCCACCACGACCGCCAGCACCAGGTGCACCACGACGACCAGCAGCAACGCGCGCAGCCGCGAAACCCCCAGCCCCACGCGCGCCAGGAACCACGACAGCCCCAGCGCATAGGCGATCAGCACCACGATCAGCGCCACCGCCACCGCCCCCGGCGCCATCCCCACGGAGACCGCGATCTGCACCAGCGGCATCAGCACGAAGATCGCCAGCATCGGCGCCCACTGGCACCAATTGACCGCGGTCGCGTAGCGCAGCCACGGTTCCTCGCGCCGCCAGCGCACGGCGAACCAGTGCGACACCACCGGCTGCGCCAGCATCGCCACCACCGTGCTGCCCACCGATTCCAGCGCGATGCCCAGCTGCCCGCTCATCGCCACCAGCAGCCCGCCCACCAGCGTCAGCGCCAGCATCGGCGCGAAGCTGTTGAGGAACCCCTGCACGCTGTCAGGAAACCCCGCCATCCCCTCGGCGCGGAACAGCGCGAGCCGCAGCACGCCGCCCGCGATGCCGATGCGGCGCGGCACCATCCGTCCCGGCGGCGGCGTGCGCGGCGGCGTCGTCATCCCAGGAAGGCGCCGATCACCGCGCCATAGGCGGCGGCGAGTGCGCGCAGCTCCTCGACCGGCACCGCCTCGTCCGTCTTGTGCATCGAGGCCCCCACCAGCCCGAACTCCGCGACCGGGCACAGCCGCGTGATGAACCGCGCGTCCGACGTCCCGCCCCCCGTATCGAGCCTCGGCTTCACCCCCGTCGCCGCCTCGACCGCCCGCGCGAGCTTTGCCACTGCCGGCCCAGGTGCCGTGAGAAAACTCTCGCCGGAAACCGAAACGACCAGCTCGTGCCGCGGCGCATGCCTCGCCAGCACCTCGCGCAGCCACGCCTCCAGCGACGCCCCGGAATGCAGGTCGTTGAACCGGATGTTGAGCCTTGCCGTCGCCATCGCCGGGATCACGTTGGTCGCCGGATTCCCGACATCGATGCTGGTCACCTGCAACGTGCTGGGTTCGAAATGTTCGCTTCCCGCATCGAGCGTCCTGTCCGTCATCTCCGCCAGCGCCGCCACCAGCCGGTGGCACGGATTGTCCGCCCGCGAGGGATAGGCGGAATGTCCCTGCGTGCCATGCACGCTGATCCGCGCGTTGAGCGAACCGCGCCGTCCGATCTTGATCACCTCGCCCAGCCGCGACGGGTTCGTGGGCTCGCCCACCAGGCAGAAATCCGGCACCTCGGCCCGCTCGCGCATCCAGCCCAGCACCTTCACCGTCCCGTCCACCGCCTCGCCTTCCTCGTCGCCGGTGATCAGCAGCGAGATCGAACCCCTCGGCGCGCCCGAAGCCAGGTACTCCTCCGCCGCCGCGACGAACGCCGCGATCGCCCCCTTCATGTCGCACGCCCCGCGCCCGTAGAGCACGCCACCGCGAACCTCGCCCGCGAACGGATCGGCACTCCATCCCTCGCCCGCGGGAACCACGTCCGTATGCCCCGCGAAACACAGGTGCGGCCCGCGATCCCCGATCCGCGCGTAGAGATTCTCGATCGCCCCGAACCGCAGCCGCTCCACCCGGAACCCCAGCCGCTCCAGCGCCGCCGCCAGCACCGCCTGCGTCCCGTCATCGGCGGGCGTCACGGACCGCGCGCGGATCAGCGCCTGCGCCAGCGGCAGCGGGTCCGCCGACCCGGCACTCACGACCGCAGCAACTCGTTGATCGAGGTCTTCGCCCGTGTGCGCGCATCCACGCGCTTGACGATCACGGCGCACGACAGCGACGGCCCGTCGGACCCATCCGCGAGCTTCCTGCCCGGCAGCGTCCCCGGCACCACCACGGAATACGCCGGCACGCGCCCGTAGAACGTCTCGCCCGTTGCCCGGTCGATGATGCGCGTCGAGGCGCCGAGGAACACGCCCATGGAGAGCACCGCGCCGCGCTCCACCACCACGCCCTCCGCCACCTCGGAGCGCGCGCCGATGAAGCAGTCGTCCTCGATGATCACCGGCGCCGCCTGCAACGGCTCCAGCACGCCGCCGATCCCCACGCCGCCGGAGATATGGCAGTTCGCCCCGACCTGCGCGCAGGAACCCACGGTGGACCAGGTGTCGATCATCGTGTTGGCCCCGACATGCGCACCCACGTTCACGAAGCTCGGCATCAGCACCACGCCCGGCGCGATATAGGCGGAACGTCGCACCACCGCCCCCGGCACAGCACGAAAGCCCCGCTGGCGGAACTGCGCCTCGCTCCAGCCGTCGAACAGCATCCCCACCTTGTCCCACACCGGCGCGCCCCCGGCGCCCGGCATCGCCCGGCTGTCGGCGAGGCGGAACGACAGCAGCACCGCCTTCTTCAGCCATTCGTGCACCACCCAGCCGGCATCGCCCGGCTCGGCGACACGCGCGGCACCCGACTCAAGCCGCCCCAGCGCCGTCTCCACCGCCTCGCGATCCGCCCCCGCGGTCGCCGGCGACAGCGTGTCGCGGCGCTCCCAGAGCGCGTCGATGGTGGCGGCAAGCGTGTCGTCGGCCATGATTGGATTCCATCTCCGTCAGGGGCGCCGGACCATGCGCAGCGGTGCAAGGCAAGTCAACGCGCCGCCGTTAGCCTCGTCTTCATCCGTCTCCGGCTTCATCGCGCCATGCTCGAAATTGAGACCGAGCCTTTCGTGTCCGTGCCCGGAGCGTCCGAACCCCGGATGCGCCCACCGCCCGCGCTGCCCGCGCCGATGGCGCACGCGCTGCTGGACAGCCGGCAGCGCTGGCGTGACCTCGCGCCCAGGGCCGCCGTCATGGCCTTCGAGCCCGACGCAAGCCACCGCTTCGCCTTCGTCCATCCGCAAACCGTGCTCGGCTGGCCCGCCGCCACCCTGCTCGGCCAGCCCGCCGACATCCTCGTCGCGCGCACCG
>DAHUXX010000141.1 GCA_027306955.1 Acetobacteraceae bacterium
CGCCTTGATCGGTATCAACTGGCTGGCCAAATTCAACCGCGATGTGATAAGCGGCGTTCAATGTCGGTCGTCATACCGGTTGTTCCGCGCATCGTCGCCGGACGCATCGCGCATTGTGAGAGTTGTGGCGTGCGGGCGCGCAGCGTCTGCGCCAACCTGCCGGAGGGCGACTTGATGCGGCTTGCCTCGATCTCCACGGTCCGCCAGTGCGGGCCGGGCGAGGTGATCATGATGGAGGGCGAGCCCGCGGCCTCCTACCACAACATCACCTCGGGCTTCGTGCGGCTGCACAAGTCGCTGCCGGACGGGCGCGAGCAGGTGACGGGATTCGCGCGGCCCGGCGACTTTCTCGGGCTGGCCTCGGAGGACAATTACGGCGTGACCGCGACGGCAATCGGGCCGGTGACACTGTGCCGGTTCCCGCGCGACCGCTTCCGCACGCTGATGCACGCGCTGCCGACGCTGGAGGACCGACTGCTCGGCGTGGCGAGCCATGAGCTGGTGATCGCGCAGGAACGCATGCTGCTGCTCGGCCGCAAGACCGCGCGCGAGCGGGTGGCGAGCTTCCTGCTCGACCTCGCACCGCCATGCGGCGAGACCGGGGTGATCCTGCTGCCGATGACGCGCACGGACATCGCCGACTATCTCGGGCTCACGATCGAGACGGTGAGCCGCACGCTGTCTGCCTTCCGCCGCGAGAAGCGCATCGACATGAAGGTGCCCAACCAGCTGGTGCTGGTCGATCGCAACGGCCTCTCCCGCATCGCTCAGGCGAGCGCTCTCTAGAGCAATATCCGACGCGAAGCGTGACGCGGTTGCCCGCCTCGCGCTTGCTGTTCGTGGCGGTCGCCGGGGGGCTACGGCAGGACGCGGCCGTCCGCGCCGACGCTCATGCCGGAGGAAGGATCGACCCAGACGAGCTGGTCATTGACCTTGTTCACGCCCGGGACGTTCTCGACCGCGACGATGAGGGCGCGGCGCTCCTCGTCGCTGAAGACCACGCCGTCGATGGTCGCGGTCCCGTCCTTGACCTCGACGCGGATGCCGCCGCGCGGCGCCCAGGCCTGCTTGCCCAGTTCCGCGAGGATGGCGGTGCGGATCGCGGCGTCACCCTCCGGCTTCAGTGGCGGGGTCTTCAGCACCTCGCCAAGTGCCCGGATGAGGTCGGCGCGGCTGACGATGCCGACGAGATGCCCGTCCGCGACCACCGGCACGCGGCGGATGCGCCGGCGGCGCATCAGCGCCACGATCTCGCCCAGGTCCTCGTCCGGCCCCACCGTCACCACGTCCGGCGTCATGATCTCCTCGACCTTGCGCGCATGGGTTCGCACGTAATCGGAGGCGACGGAGCCGGCGAGGAACAGGGTCTTCAGGAAGCCGGGCGTTTCGCCCTGCGTGCCGGTTTCGACGCGGCGCAGCAGGTCACCCTCGGTCAGCATGCCAACGAGGCGGCCGCCGCGGTCCACCACGGGCAGGCCGCTGATGCGCCGCTCCGCCATCACGCTCGTGGCGGCTGCAAGATCCGTTTCCGGACCGACCGTCACGACCGGCGCGGTCATCACATCGCGTACCTTCATCAAGCCCTCCATCTCGCTCGCGCCCAGAATGGGGCGGACGGGCACCCGGTGCCTTGACCGAGATCAAGCCGCGCCGGGAAACATGCGGTCAGTTCCGCGCCTTGTCCACCAGCTTGTTCTTGGCGATCCAGGGCATCATCGCGCGCAGCTTCTCGCCGACCTGCTCGATCGGGTGCGAGGCGGAAGCGCGGCGCATGGACTTGAAGCTGGTCTGGTTGACCCTGTTCTCCAGCATCCACTCGCGGGCGAAGCGGCCGGACTGGATATCCGCCAGCACGCGCTTCATCTCCGCCTTGGTCTCGGCGTTGATGATGCGGGGGCCGGAGACGTACTCGCCGTACTCGGCGGTGTTGCTGATCGAGTAGTTCATGTTGGCGATGCCGCCCTCGTAGATGAGATCGACGATCAGCTTCACCTCGTGCAGGCACTCGAAATACGCCATTTCGGGGGCGTAGCCGGCCTCAACCAGGGTCTCGTAGCCGCCCTTGATCAGCTCCACGAGGCCGCCGCAGAGCACCACCTGCTCGCCGAACAGGTCGGTCTCGCATTCCTCCTTGAACGTGGTCTCGATGATACCGGCGCGGCCGCCGCCGATGGCGGACGCATAGGAGAGCGCGATCTCGAGCGCGTTGCCCGACGGGTTCTGGGCGACCGCGACCAGGCAGGGCACGCCGCCGCCGCGCTGGTACTCACTGCGCACGGTGTGGCCGGGGCCCTTCGGCGCGATCATGAACACGTCGATGTCCGGTCGCGGGTCGAGCAGGTTGAAGTGGACGTTGAGCCCGTGGGCGAAGGCGAGCGCGGTGCCGGGGCGCATGTTGGGGCCGAGCATCTCGCGATAGAGATCCCCCTGCCCTTCGTCGGGTGTCAGCACCATCACGACATCGGCCCAGATCGCGGCCTCGGCCGGCTGCATCACCTTGAGCCCCGCGGCCTCGGCCTTGGCGACGCCCGCCGAGCCTGGGCGCAGCCCGACCACGACGTGCTGGGCGCCGGAATCCTTGAGGTTGTTGGCATGGGCGTGACCCTGGCTGCCGTAGCCGATCACGGCGACCTTCTTCGCCTTGATCAGGTTCACGTCTGCATCGCGATCGTAATAGACGCGCATCGTTTCTCTCCTCGGGAGACCTTGGTGTTCGGGGAAGTTCTTTCAGATCGTGCGGGTGCCGCGGGCGAGTGCCGCGACACCGGTGCGGGAGACCTCGGCGAGGCCCAACGGGCGCATCAGCTCGACGAAGGCGTCGAGCTTGTCGGAGCTGCCCGTCATTTCGAAGACGAAACTTTCGACCGTGGCATCAACGACGCGCGCGCGGAAGGCATCGGCAAGGCGAAGGGCCTCGGCGCGGTCGTTGCCGCGGCCCACCACCTTGATCAGCGCCATCTCGCGCGCGAGGTGCGGGCCCTGCTGGGTGAGGTCGGCGACGCGGTGCACGGGGACCAGGCGGTCGAGCTGCGCCTTGATCTGCTCGATCACCATGGCGGTGCCGGATGTCACGATGTTGATGCGGCTGCGGTTGCGCCCATCCTCGACCGGGGCGACTGTCAGGCTCTCGATGTTGTAGCCGCGGCCGGAAAAGAGGCCGACCACGCGCGCGAGCACCCCGGCCTCGTTCTCGACGAGCACGGAGATGGTCGCACTGCGCATGGTGTTTTCGGAATTGGCGGGCATGGTTCGTGCGTCAGACCAGGGCAAGGCCTTCGTCGGAGACGCCGGGGGCGGCATCCTGCTTGCCGGGGCCGAGGATCATCTGGTCGTGCGCGGCGCCCGAGGGGATCATCGGGAAACAGTTCTCCGCGGGATCGACCGCGACGTCGAGGATGAAGGCCTTGTCCGAGGCGATCATGGCGCGGATCGCGTCGTCGAGCCTGTCCACCTCGGTCACGCGCATGCCGGTGCCGTGGAAGCTTTCGGCAAGGCGCACGAAGTCCGGCAGGGCGGCGGAGTAGCTTTCGGCGTAGCGGCCGCCGTGCAGCAGTTCCTGCCACTGGCGGACCATGCCCATATACTCGTTGTTGAGGATGAAAACCTTCACCGGCAGGCGGTACTGGGCGAGCGTGCCGAGTTCCTGGATGTTCATCAGGATCGAGGCCTCGCCGGCGACGTCGACGACCAGCGCCTGTGGGTGGGCGATCTGCACGCCCATGGCGGCGGGCAGGCCGTAGCCCATGGTGCCGAGCCCACCCGAGGTCATCCAGTGGTTCGGGCGGTCGAAGCGCAGGAACTGCGCCGCCCACATCTGGTGCTGGCCGACTTCGGTGGTGAAGAAGCATTCGCGCCCGGAGGCGGCGGCGAGGTCGCGCAGGCGCTCGATCGCGTATTGCGGCTTGATCAGCGTACCCTCGCCGCGGCCCTGGCTGTAGGCGAGGCATTTGGTGGCGCGCCAGGATTCGATCTTTTCCCACCAGGCGGCCAGCGCCGCACGGTCCAGTTTCGCCTCGTCGGCCCGCCAGGCGGCGTTCAGCGCCGCGAGCGCCTGGCCGGCGTCGGCGACGATGGCGAGATCCACCGGCACGTTCTTGTTGATGCTCGACGGATCGATATCGATATGAATCTTGCGCGAGCCGGGGCTGAAGGCGTCGAGACGGCCGGTGACACGATCGTCGAAGCGGGCGCCGACGGCGAGCATCACGTCGCAGCCGTGCATCGCGAGATTGGCCTCGACGGTGCCGTGCATGCCGAGCATGCCGAGGAAGAGCGGATCGGAGGCCGGAAAGGCGCCGAGGCCCATCAGCGTGTTGGTGATGGGGATACCGGCGTGGCGGACGAACGCGGTGAGCGCGGCCGCGGCTTCGGGGCCGGCGTTGATGACGCCGCCGCCGGCATAGACGATCGGGCGCCTGGCCGATTTCAGCATCGAAACGGCGCGGGCGATGGACGCGGGGTCCGGCTCGCGGCGCGGGCGGTAGGAGCGGTGCGGCGCCTCGGGCGGCGGGGTGTAGGGGGCGGGACCGATCAGGATGTCCCTCGGCAGGTCGATCAGCACCGGGCCGGGGCGGCCGCTCTTGGCGACGTAGAACGCCTCGTGGACGGTCCGTGCAAGATCCTGCGGGCGCTTGACGAGGTAGTTGTGCTTGGTGGCCGGGCGGGTGATGCCCGTCGTGTCCGCCTCCTGGAAGGCGTCGTTGCCGATGAGGTGCGTGGGGACCTGGCCGGTGAGGCAGACCACGGGGATGGAGTCCATCAGCGCGTCGACGAGGCCGGTCACCGCATTGGTGGCGCCGGGGCCGCTGGTGACGAGCACGACGCCGACACGGCCGGTGGAGCGGGCGTAGCCCTCCGCGGCATGCACGGCGGCCTGCTCGTGGCGGACGAGGATGTGGCGGATCGCATTCTGCTTGAAGATCGCGTCGTAGATCGGCAGGACCGCGCCGCCGGGGTAGCCGAAGATGACCTCGACCCCCTGGTCCTTCAGCGCGCGCAGGAGGACCTCGGCACCCGGATGGGATGCTTCGGTTGCTGAGGGGTGGGGCGTGGGGGCGGTTGCAGACATGATCGAGCCTTAGTCCGCGATGTTGCGACGCGTCAACCCAAGCGCTGAATAAACGCGAAGATTCCCCGCGAGTCTTCGGATGAAAATTGCGCCAGTGATGCGACACGCGCATGGATCGTATGCATCCGCGCATCCTCGACGAGGCGCTGGTGGCGGAACCAGGTGGCCTGTCGCCTGGTGTAGCGCTGCGTGTTGGCCTCCGCCTGGGCGCGCGCCTCCGCGAGGGTCATGCGGCCCGCGAGATGGGCGAGGAGCTCCGGCACGCCGTGGGCGCGCAGAGCCGGGAGCGCGGGGTCGAGGCCGAGCAGGGGGCGCACCTCGTCGAGGGCGCCGGCCGCGAGCATGGCGCCGCAGCGGGCGACGATGGCGGGGCGGAGTTCCGCGCGGGGCGGGTCCAGCAGGATGAGGCGGAAGGACCAGGGTGCGGGCGTTGCCGGTTGCGCCTGCCAGGCGGCCAGGCCGCGACCAGTGGCGCGCCAGACCTCCCAGGCGCGGGCAAGGCGCTGGCTGTCCGTGGAGCGCAGGCGGGCGGCGGTGGCGGGGTCGACCTTGGCCAGGGCTTCGTGCAGTGCCGCGGGGCCGAGTTCGGCGAGCAGGCGGCGGGCCTCGGCGCGCGCCGCCTCGCCTGGTGGCGGAATGTCGGCGATGCCACGGATCAGCGCGGCGAGATAGAGGCCGGTGCCGCCGCAGAGGATGGGAAGGCTTCCGGCTTCGCGTGCCGCCGCCATGGCGGCGAGGGCGGCCTCGCGCCACCAGGCGGCGTCGGCGGGCTCGGCGACGCCGCGCACGCCGTAGAGCGCGTGCGGCGCGCGGGCTTCGTCCCCTGGCGTCGGTCGGGCCGTGATGACACGCAGCTCGCGGTAGGTCTGCATCGCGTCGGCGTTGATGACGGTGGCCCCGAGGCGCTCGGCGAGGGCAAGTGCCAGGGCGGACTTGCCGCTGGCGGTGGGGCCGGCGACGATCAGCGCCTCGGGGGGAGGCCGGGGGGCTTGCCGTGTCAACGCCGGCACCCCATAGGCCGGGGCATGTCATACGTGCTCACGCTGATTGCCGACCGCGAGGCAGCCTCGCTGGAACCCGCGCTGGTGGAGCGCGTGCGCGAGGCGCTGGCGGCGAGCGAGCCGCGCGTGCTGTCGGCGGGCGAGGCGGTGGATCTGCCGCTCGCCGCGATGCCGTCGGGTGGGGCGGTGGCGGACGCGCTCGGGGGGGCCGCGGTCGATGCGATCGCGCAGGCGGCGGCGGGGCGACGCAAGCAGCTGCTGCTCGCGGACATGGACAGCACCATCGTCACCACCGAGACGCTGGACGAGCTCGCGGCGCATGCCGGGCTCAAGGAGGAAATCGCCGCCATCACGCGGCGCAGCATGAACGGGGAGATCGATTTCCGCGAGGCCCTGCGCGAGCGCGTGGCGATGTTGAAGGGGCTCGCGCTTTCGGCCCTCGAGGCGACGTGGGAGCGGACGGAATACATGCAGGGGGCGCGGGAGCTGATCGCGACCATGCGCGCGCATGGGGCGACGACGGCACTGGTCTCGGGCGGGTTCACGTTCTTCACCGGGCGGGTCGCGGCCGAACTGGGGTTTCATCATCATCGCTCGAACGTGCTGCTGCACGACGGCGAGCGGCTGACCGGCGAAGTGGCGGAGCCGATCCTCGACCGCGACGCGAAGCTTTTGTCATTGCGCGAACTCGCGGCCGGGCTCGGCATCGGGCTGGAGGCGACGGCGGCCGTCGGCGACGGGGCGAACGACCTCGCGATGCTACGCGCCGCGGGGCTGGGGGTCGCGTTCCGCGCCAAGCCGGTGGTCGCCGCCGAGGCGCGCGCCCAGCTACGCCACGCGGGGCTGCGTGGCGTGCTGTTCGCACAGGGTTATTCGGCCGAGGAGATTTCGGCCTAACCCTTCCGCGTCGCGGGGGCGGACTCGACGGGCAGCGGCACCCAGCGCGTGCCACCCTCGCTCTGCAGCAGGATCAGAACGTTCTGGCGCTTCTCGCGGCGGACCGAGGCGATCTGGTCGAGCACGTCCTGCGGCCTGTGCACCTCATGCTGCTGCACCTCCAGGATGACATCGCCGGGGCGCACGCCGCGGTCCGCCGCCGGCGAGTTCTGGCCGACATCGGTGACCACGACGCCCTTCTGGCCAGGTGCGAGATGGAACTTGCCGGTCGTCGCCGCATCGATGGCAGCGACGGACATGCCCATGCCCGGGACCGCGACGGGCGCGGGCTCGCGCGGCTTCGGCTGCTCGGCGAGGGAGACCGGCTTGGGCGAGGCGGGCATCTCGCCCACCACGGCCTCCAGCGTGTGCTTCGCGTTGTTGCGCCAGACCTCGATCGGCACGGTCGTGCCGATCTGGGTCGCGGCCACCATGCGCGGCAGGGAATGGCTGTCCTTCACCTCCTTGCCGCCGAAGGTGAGGATGACATCGCCAGTCCTGAGCCCGGCCTTGTCGCCGGGCGCGCCCCGGATGACGCCGGCGACCATGGCACCACCCGCCTGCTTGAGCCCGAGGCTCTCGGCGATGTCCTTGGAGACGTCCTGGATGGTGATGCCGAGGTAGCCACGCTTGGCGTGGCCAAATTTCCAGAGCTGATCGACCACCACGCGCGCGGCGTTGGAGGGGATCGCGAAGCCGATGCCGATCGAACCGCCGGAGGGGGAGTAGATCGCCGTGTTGATGCCGATGACGTTGCCGGCCATGTCGAAGAGCGGCCCGCCCGAGTTGCCCATGTTGATGGGCGCGTCGGTCTGGATGAAGCTGTCGTACGGACCCTCGTGAATGTTACGTCCACGTGCCGAAATGATACCGGCGGTGACCGTGCCGCCGAGGCCGAACGGGTTGCCGATGGCCATCACCCAGTCGCCGATGCGGGCGTGGTCGGAGTTGCCCCAGGCAACCGTGGGCAGCGGATGATGGGCGTCGATCTTGAGCACGGCGAGGTCCATGCGCGTGTCGGCGCCCAGCAGCTTCGCCGTGAACGTGGTGCCGTCGTGCAGCGTCACCGTGATCTTGTCCGCGCCCTTGATGACATGGTTGTTGGTGACGATGACGCCGGAGGCGTCGATGATGAAGCCGGAGCCCAGCGCCTGGCGCCGCTCGATCGGCGGCAGGTTGCCGCCCTGGCCGCCGTTACCCTGGCCCGGATGCTGGTGGTTCATGAAATCGCGGAAGAACTTCTCGAACGGCGAGCCGGGCGGGAAGCCCGGCAGCGGCGGGAAGTTGTTGTTCATCTTGATGGTCTCCGAGGAGGAGACCGTCACCACCGCTGGCAGCAGTCTGGCCGCGAGATCGGCGAAGCTCGCAGGCGCGGGGCCCGCGAGGGCGACCGACGGCAACAGCAGCAGCACCGCCACGAAACGGAACATCCTGAGCATAGTTCTCCTCCTCGCGGCGAGGCTGGCCGCGATCATGTAGGCATCCTAACGCGGTTTTGTTTCCCGCGCCGCTATTTCGCTCCCGACGGGGGGCTTGGCACCGGCGGCGTCTTCAGCATCGACAGGAACCCGGAATCCGGGCTCAGCACCAGCCGCGACTTGCCGGCGGCGAAGCCCTGCCGGTAGGCCTCGAGCGTGCGCCAGATCTCGAAGAAGTGCGGGTCGCGGGAGAAGGCCGCGGCGTAGGTGCGCGTCGCCACCGCCGCGCCCTCGCCCGTCAGCGCCTCCGCCTGCGCCCTGGCGTCGGCGAGCAGCACGGTGCGCT
>DAHUXX010000145.1 GCA_027306955.1 Acetobacteraceae bacterium
CGGCAGCCTCACCATCATGGTCGGCGGCTCCGCCGAGGCCTTCGCCCGCGCCAAACCCCTGTTCGACGTGATGGGCCGGAACATCACCCATGTGGGCGAGGCGCCGGGCGCCGGCCAGGTCTGCAAGGTCGCCAACCAGATCATCGTCGCCCTCAACATCCAGGCGGTCGCCGAGGCCCTCACCTTCGCGAAGAAGGCCGGCGCCGACCCCGCCGCGGTGCGCCAGGCGCTGATGGGTGGCTTCGCCTCCTCGCGCATCCTCGAGGTGCACGCCGAGCGCATGCTCAACCGCAGCTTCGCGCCCGGCTTCCGCATCCGCCTGCACCAGAAAGACCTCAACCTCGCCCTCGGCTCGGCGCGCGAGATGGGCATGGCGTTGCCCAACACCGCCATCGCGCAGCAGATGTTTTCCGCCGTCGCCGCCCAGGGCGGCTCGGACCTCGACCACTCGGCGCTGGTGAAGGCGATCGAGGCGCTGGCCGGTCTCGCGACATAAATAATGCATCATAAATTTGTCAGTCGTCTCGTCCGCTGCGATTAACCGTTGAACAGCGTTTCGCGCGCCTTTATGGTGTCGCCATGAGGTCGCCGAGCGGGCGCGGGCTTCGCGCCGACGGTGCGGGTGGGGTGTCACCCGAATAGAGCCTGGCGGCCCGGCAAGGAATGCCGGGCGACGGTCGAAGGTCGTTGTGACACGCACGGGCCCGAGGAGCGCGGCCCGCCGCACTGGTAGAGGAGCTTTTTTGATGCGGTTCACGGAAGTCGGTCAGCAGTTGCGGGCCTACCGGCTCGAATCGGGCCTGCGTGCCGAGGAGATCGCCGCCCGTCTTGGTGTCTCGCGCGCGGCGCTCTACCGCTACGAGAAGGGCGAGGTGATCAAGCTGGACACCATCCAGCGCCTCGCGGAGCTGCTGAAGATCTCGCCGCTCTCCCTGCTCGGCATCGGCGTCGAGTACTACGCGCGCCCGGTCGGCTATTTCGAGCGCCTACGCCAGTCGGAGGAGACGGCCGACCAGATCCTCCAGATCGCGGAGCCGATCTCCTACCTCACCACCACGGACCGGTTCGACCAGGCGCTCGCCGCCGCCTTCGAGGAAGCCGCCTCCCAGGCCACCAGCGAGCGCGGCGCCATCATCGCCGCCGGCGAGCAGATCCTCGGCATCCTCGCCGCGCGGAAGCGCCTCTACGGCCAGCGCCGCCCGTCCATCATCTGCATGATGTCCGCGGGGCGCATCCGCTCCTTCCTCGAACTCGGTGTCGCCGGCACCCTGCCGCTCTCCGACCGGCTGCGCCGCCAGTGCCGCGACGTCGCGGCGGCGGAGGTCGAGCATATCGCCGCCCTCATGGAAGCCGAGCCGATGGGCCTGCAGTTCGGCATCCTCTCCAATGTCGAGCCGCCGGGGCCGTTCAAGATCCTGCGCGCGCGCGACCGCGCCACGCTCGCCATCAATTCGCACCGCTGCGACAGCGGGCCCGGTCCGGCCCCTGGCGTGGCGATGCTGACCAGCGCCGACGAGGCGCTCGCCGCGCACCAGCGCGTTGCGGAGGGTCTGTGGCGCGAGGCGCTCAAGGGCGCGCAGGGGGCCGCGAAGCTGCGCGCGCTGGTCCCCGCCTTCGCCTGATACCAGCCAACCGCGACACGGGCTGGGCAGCGCTGCCCGGCCCCTCTATCGTCGGCGCATGACCGAACGCCTGTTCATGGCCGACGCCGAGCTGCGCCAGGCCCGCGCCACCGTGCTTGCCGCCTCGCCGGAGGGCATCGTCCTCGACCGCACCGTCTTCTATGCCCGCGGCGGCGGCCAGCCCGGCGATACCGGCCGCATCGCCTGGGCCAGCGGCGAGACCGCCATCGTGGACACCATCAAGGGGGAGGGCGATACCATCATCCACCTCCCCGCCTCCGGCTCGCCCCTGCCGCCGGTCGGCGCCCAGGTGGACGCCGTGCTCGACTGGGAGCGCCGCTTCGCCCACATGCGCATGCACACCGCGATGCACCTGCTCTGCGCCGCCATCCCCGGCGCCGCGGTCACCGGCGGCGCGGTCGGCGCGGACCGCTCCCGCCTCGATTTCGACCTGCCCGATCCGCCCGCCAAGGAAGCGATCGAGGAACGCCTCAACGCCCTCATCGCCGGCGACCATCCGGTTGGCATCGAATGGGTGGAAGAGAGCGTCCTCGACACCAACCCCGGCCTCGTCCGCACCCTCTCCGTGAAACCCCCGCGCGGCACCGGGCGCCTGCGGCTCGTGCGCATCGGCGCCGGCGAGACGCCCGTCGACCTGCAGCCCTGCGGCGGCACACATGTCGCGCGCACCGGCCTCATCGGCCGCGTCAGCGTGCTCAAGATCGAGAACAAGGGCCGCCAGAACCGCCGTATCGCCATCGCGCTCGCCTGAACCCGCGCATCCGGGAAACGCCCCAGGAATTCCTCATGACCGACCCCGTCATCAGCGCCGCCGCGCTTCTGTCCGCTCTCGGCAAGCCTCCTTTCGGCAGGCCAGGCCTCGTCGTCCTCGAATCGACGAAATACCTGCCCGGCGAACCGGGGAACCCCGCGGCCGAGTTTGCCGCCGGCCGCATCCCCGGCGCGCGCTATTTCGATGTCGATCTGATCGCCGATGCCGACTCCCCGCTGCCGCACATGCTCCCCGCCCCCGGCCGCTTCGCCCGCCTGGTCGGGCGCCTGGGCATCGGCAACGGCACCGACATCGTCGTCTACGACCGCGGCCCGATGTACTGGGCCTCGCGCGTCTGGTGGATGTTCGCGGCCATGGGCCATGACCGCGTGCGCGTGCTCGACGGCGGCTGGGCTGCCTGGCGCGCCGCGAACGGCCCGGTCGAGACCGGCATGCCCGCCGTCCCCGCCGCCGCCACCTTCCTCCCCTCGCCGCGCGCCTCGCGCGTGCGCGGCGTCGGCGACCTCATCGCCAACCTCGAAACGAAGGCGGAGCTGGTGGTCGACGCCCGCGCCGCCGCGCGCTTCCATGCCCAGGCGCCGGAATTCCGACCCGGCCTGCGCAGCGGCCACATCCCCGGGGCCGTCAACCTGCCCGGCGCGAGCCTGGTCGGCCCCGACAAGACCATGCTGCCGATCCCCGAGCTCAAAGCCAGGATCGCCGCCGCCGGCATCGACGGCACCAAGCAAGTCGTCACCTCCTGCGGCAGCGGCGTCTCCGCGACGCTGATCACGCTGGCCATGGTGCGCGCCGGCATGGCTCCCGGCGCCGTCTACGACGGCTCCTGGACCGAATGGGGCGCCCGCCACGACCTTCCCATCGAGACCTGAGAAAAAGGAAAACCAACAAAATGGACGACCAAGGCGCGCGCACGCGCGGCTTCAACACGAAGCTCTCCCACACCGGCCGCGCCGGCAAGCGGGTGCACGGCTTCGTCAACCCCGCGGTGCATCGCGGCTCCACCGTGCTGCAGCCCTCGATGGCCCAGCGCAAGGAGTTCCAGACCGCGCGGATGGAGCAGGAGCTGCTCTACGGCGTGCTCGGCACCCCCACGCACTGGCCGCTCGAGAACATGATCGCGGAGATCGAGGGCGGCACGCGCTGCCAGATCGTCTCCTCCGGCCTCGCCGCCGTCACCGTGCCGCTGCAGGCCTACCTCAAGGCCGGCGACCACTGCCTGATGCCGGATTCCGTTTACGGCCCGGCGCGCGGCTTCTGCGACAGCTTCCTCAGCCGTTTCGGGGTCGAGACCACCTACTACGACCCCTGCATCACGCCCGACGCCATCGCGCCGATGTTCCGCCCCAAAACCACGGTGCTCTACACCGAAAGCCCCGGCAGCCACACCTTCGAGGTGCAGGACATCCCCGGCCTCGCCGCCGTCGCCCACGCCAAGGGTGCCAAGGTGCTGATGGACAACACCTGGGGCATCCACTTCTTCCAGCCCTTCAGGCACGGCGTGGACTGCTCCATCCAGGCTCTCACCAAATACGTCGTCGGCCACTCGGACGTTCTGCTGGGCTCCGTCACCGTCAACACCCGCGAGGACTGGGAGCGGGTGCGCGGCACGGCGCTGGCCCTCGGCCAATATGCCTCGCCCGACGATTGCTGGCTCGCCTTGCGTGGCTCGCGCACCATGGGCGTGCGCCTCGCGCGGCAGATGCAGTCGGGCATCGAGGTCGCCTCCTGGCTCGCCGGCAAGGCGGAGGTGCTGCGCGTGCTGCACGCGGCGCTGCCCTCCTGCCCCGGGCACGAATTCTGGAAGCGCGACTTCACCGGCGCCTGCTCGCTGTTCGGCGTGGTGTTCCAGCCGCAATATTCGGAGCAGGCGGTGAACGCCATGGCCGAGGCGCTGGACCTGTTCGGCATCGGCGCCTCCTGGGGCGGCTACGAAAGCCTCGCCTTGCCCACCCATGTCACCCGCACCGCAGGCAGCGGCAATTTCGGCGGTCATATGCTGCGCCTGCACATCGGCCTCGAGGACGTCGCCGACCTCATCGCCGACCTCGACAAGGGCCTGGCCGCGCTCAGGGCGCACAAGGCCTGACGGCGGCGAGGCTTTCAACCGGCGTCCATCCGCCCGATATAGGGCGGATGGACGCCATCCTCGATGCCATCACGTTCAACGGCGAGGGCCTGGTGCCCGCCGTCGCGCAGCAGCACGACAGCGGCGAGGTGCTCATGCTCGCCTGGATGAACCGCGACGCCGTCGCCGAGACGCTTGCCACGGGCCGCGTCTGCTACTGGTCGCGCTCGCGCGGCCAGCTCTGGCGCAAGGGAGAGACCTCCGGCCACGTCCAGCGCCTGGTGGAACTGCGCCTCGACTGCGACGGCGACACGCTCCTCCTCCTCGTCGACCAGACCGGCCCCGCCTGCCATACCGGTGCCCACAACTGCTTCTTCCGCGCCGCCCGCGACGGCACGCTGGCCGACCTCGCGCACGCCCACCATGGCTGAAACCGCCCCCGCCCCCATCCCGCCCGCGCCCGTCACCGTCCTCACCGGCTTTCTTGGCGCCGGCAAGACGACGCTGCTCAACCGCCTGCTGCGCGATCCGGCGCTCGCCAACGCCGCGGTCCTGGTCAACGAGTTCGGCGAGATCGGCATCGACCACCTGCTGATCCAGAAGCTCGACGACGACACGGTGCTGCTCCCCTCCGGCTGCCTCTGCTGCTCGCTGCGCGGCGACCTCGTGCGCGCACTGGAGAACCTCGAGGCCCGTGCCCCAGCCCGTGTCGTGGTCGAAACGACCGGCGTCGCCGACCCGGTCCCCCTGGTCCAGACCCTCATGTCCCACCCGCTGCTGATCGCGCGCTGGCGGCTCGACGGCATCGTCACCGTCATCAGCGCGATCCATGGCCTCGCGCAGATGGATGAGCACGCGACCGCGCTGCGCCAGGCCGCGATCGCCGACCGCATCGTGGTCAGCAAGCCCGACCTCGCCGACCCCGAGCCGCTTCTCGCCCGCCTCGCGCAACTCAACCCCGCCGCGCGCGCCATCGTCGCTTCCCACGGCGACGTCGAGGCCGGCGAACTCCTTGACCTGGGCCTCTTCGATGCCACGGGCAAGCACGCCGACGTCGCCGCCTGGCTTCGCGAAAGCGCCCTCTCGCGCCGCATCCCGTCCCATGATCCGCAGGGCGGACGCATCCGGTGCTTCTGCCTCACCTGGGACGAGCCGCTCCCGTGGCAGGGTATCGGTACCTGCCTCGAAATGATGATCGGTACCCAGGGCGAGCGCATGCTGCGCGTCAAGGGGGTGTTGAACCTCATCGGCCAGGACCGGCCGGTCGCGATCCACGGCGTGCAGCACGTCTTCCACGAGCCGGTGCTGCTCGACGCCTGGCCCGCGGGCGACGATCGCAGGAGCCGCCTCGTCTTCATCACCGATGGGCTCGACCCTTCCATCGTCGAACAGGGCTTCGCCGCCTTCATCGACGCCGCCAGGGTGCTTGCGTAAAGGGGCGGCATGAGCATCGAAACCCTTACCGGCCCTGCCATCCGCCCGCACCTGCCGGCACTCGCCCGCCTGCGCATCGCCGTGTTCCGCGACTTTCCCTACCTCTACGACGGCACGCAGGCCGCGGAGGCGCGCTATCTCGACCATTTTGCCGCGAGCCCGCACGCGGCGCTGGTCATCGCCCGCGAGGGCGGCGAGATCGTCGGCTGTTCCACCTGCCAGCCGCTCGCCGAACAATCGGAAAACCTGGTCGAACCCTTCCGCGCCGCCGGCATCGAGCCCGAGCGCGTGTTCTATTTCGGCGAGAGCGTGCTTCTCGCCCCCTATCGCGGACATGGCATCGGGGTCGCCTTCTTCGCCGCCCGCGAGGCCCATGCGAGGCGCTTCAACCGTTACGACCTCGCCGCCTTCTGCTCCGTGATCCGGCCGGACGAGCACCCGCTCCGCCCCAAGGACCACATCCCGCTCGACGCTTTCTGGACCCGCCGCGGCTACACCAGGCGCCCGGACCTCATCGGGCGCATTGCCTGGAAACAGGTCGACAGCGAGGACGAGGTGCAGAACCAGCTCGTGTTCTGGACCAAGCCCCTCCGCTGACCATGGCAAGGCTGAAACTCGCCGCCGTCGCCTGGGAGATCGGCAAGCCGGCCGGCGTCGCCGGCTGGGCCGCGCGCCTGCGCGCGACCGTAGAGGCGGCCCGCGCCGACATGGTCCTCTGCCCGGAATACGCTCCGCTCGAAGCCTTCGCCGCCGCGACCCCGGGCCTTGAGGGCGAACTCGTTCGCGCCACCGACGGCGCCGCGGCCGCCATCCGCGCCGCGGCCTCGGTCGCGCGCGGTGCCGGCGTCTGGCTGCTCGCGGGATCGTTGCCGATGCGCACCGGGGGCGCCGTGCGCAACCGCGCCATCCTCGCCACCCCCTCGGGTGACGTGTTCCTCGCCGACAAGCATGTCATGACCCGTTTTGAGGACGAGGAGTGGCGCATCGAGGGTGGCAATCCGCCCGGCGTCGTGGACACGCCCTGGGGCCGCGTGGGCATCGCCATCTGCTTCGACGCCGAGTTCCCCAACCTGGTCCGCGCCCAGGTCGAGGCCGGTGCCTTCCTGATCCTTGTGCCTTCCTGCACCGACACCGAGGCCGGCTTCGAGCGGGTGCGCATCGCCGCCCGTGCCCGCGCGATGGAAAACCAGTGCTACACGGCCCTCGCCCCCACCGTGGGCGCCGCGCCGTGGAGTGCCGCACTCGACATGAACCGCGGCCAGGCCCTGATCTGCGGTCCCGTGGATCGCGGCTTCCCCGCGGACGGCATCCTCGCCGCCTCCAGAATGGATTCCCCTGGCATCGCCAGCGCCCTGCTCGATCCAGCCGCGCTCGATACCGTCCGCAAGCAAGGCCAGGTGCGCAACCACCACAACTGGCCACGCAGCGCCCCGGCGCCGCTCCTCGCGCCGCTCGTCATCCCCGCGGCATGACCCTCGTCTACCTCGTCGCGGGCGAGCAGAGCGGCGACGTGCTCGGCGCGCGCCTGATGGCCGCAATGCGCGCCGCCCGTCCCGACATCCATTTCGCCGGCGTCGGAGGGCCGTGCATGCAGGCGCAGGGCTTGGAATCCCTGTTCCCGATGCGCGACCTCGCGGTGATGGGCCTCGCCGAGGTGCTGCCCCGCCTCGCCCTCCTGCGGCGGCGCATGGCCGAGACCGTCACCGATATCGAGGCGAAACGACCGGACGTCGTGGTCACGGTGGACAGCCCGAGCTTCGGCCTCAGGCTCCTGCGTCGCGTGCCCCGCTTCCGCCGCGTGCAATACGTCGCCCCGCAGGTCTGGGGCTGGCGCGAGGGCCGGGTGCGCCGATTCCCCGGCCTCTGGGACAAGCTCCTCTGCCTCCTTCCCTTCGAGCCCGAGTTCTTCGCCCGCCACAACCTCCAGGCGAGCTTCGTCGGCCACCCGGTGCTGGAGGCGGGTGCCGACCGCGGCGACGCGCATTCGTTCCGGACACGTTACAACCTTGGCGACGCCCCGCTCCTCGTCCTGATGCCCGGAAGCCGCCACTCGGAGATCTCGCGCCTGCTGCCCGTCTACCGCGCGGCGCTGGATCGCCTGCGCGCCCGCCTGCCGGGCCTCGCCGTTGCCATGCCGCTCTCGGCCAATGTCGCGCAGGCGGTCCGCCGCGAGGTCGCCCGCTGGCCCCACCCGCCAATCCTCGTCACCGAACTCGGCGAGAAACACGACGCCTACGCCGCCGCCAGCGCCGCCATCACCAAGTCCGGCACCTCGACGCTGGAACTCGCCCTCGCCGGCGTACCCATGGTCGTCGCCTACCGCGTCCACCCGCTCACCGCCGCCCTGGTGCGCCGCATGCTCACGCTGCCGCGCGTCGCCATGGTCAACGTCCTCGCCCGCCGCGAGGTGGTGCCCGAACTGCTGCAGGAGAACTGCACGCCGGAGGAACTCGCCAGCGCCGCCGGCGCCCTGATCACGGACGCCACGCGCGCCGCGGCCCAGCGCGCCGCCTTCCGCGACATCGTGGCGAGCCTCGCCCCGCAGGGACGCCTGCCCTCGGAGGCGGCGGCGGCCGAGATCCTGGCACTCCTGGATGGCGCATCCGACGGATCGCCCCTATCCTGCCCCGCAACAAACCCCGGGGAAGGCTCATGCTCAGGATCATCGGCTCCGGCTTCGGCCGAACCGGCACGCAGGCACTGAAGCTCGCGCTGAACGAAGTCGGCTTCGGCCCCTGCCACCACATGACCGAAATGTTCGCCAACCCCACCATGCTGGCACCCTGGCAGGCGGTCGCGCGCGGCGGCAAGCCGGACTGGGGGGCGATGTTTCCCGGCTACGTGAGCCAGGTGGACTGGCCCGGCGCCGCGCTGTGGCGCGAGGCCGCGGCCGCCTTCCCCGACGCCAAGGTGATCCACACCGAGCGGCCGGAGGAGGAATGGTGGCGCAGCTTTTCCTCCACCATCGGCTCGCTTCTGCCGCATCGCGCCGATGTGCCGGACCCGTACCGCCGCGCCGTGCTCGAAATGGCGCACGACCTCATCGTGCCGCGCAGCTTCGGGGGCGAGCCGATCGACAAGGAACGTGCGCTGGCCGCCTACCGGCGCAACAACGCGGCGGTGCGCGCCACCATCCCGCCGGGGCGCCTGCTGATCTTCTACGCGGATCGCGGCTGGGAACCGCTCTGCGCCTTCCTTGGCATCCCGGTCCCCGCGACGGTGTTCCCGCGCCTCAACTCCACCGCCGAGTTCCGCGCCAACGCCGGGCTCGACCCCGTGGCCGGTTGACAGGTCACGCGCCGGCATCCTGTGCTGCGTCCGGCCGCGCCAGCCGGCGGACGTGCCCGTTAAGTCCGGGAGAGGATCGTTGCGTCAATCCAT